>CAMCTH010000312.1 GCA_945877965.1 Planctomicrobium piriforme
CCGCGAGCTCGCGCCGCTGCTCGAGAACCACGGACTTGCGTGGGACGTGCCGCTCAAAAAGTTCAAGCCGGCCGACTTGACGGCGCTGCTCGAAGGGGACGGCCGCAAGTTTCCCGGCGTGCTGACGTTGCTGGAAGACGAGTACATCGCGGCGAAACCGGCGTTGAAAGCCGAGCTCGATGCGTTTCGCACGCCGGTGCCCTGCATCGAGTGCCGCGGGGCTCGGCTTCGTCCCGAAGCGCGGGCCGTGCAACTCGGCGGCCGCGGCATTGCCGAGATCAGCGATCTGCCGGTCGACGCCGCCCGACCGTTCTTCACCGAACTGAAGTTCAACGACGAACAAGAGCCGATCGCTCGACCGGTCATCACCGAGATTCTGCGGCGACTCGATTTCTTGAAACAAGTCGGCATCGGCTACCTCACTTTGGCACGCTCGGCCGACACGTTGAGCGGCGGTGAGTTGCAACGGATTCGCCTCGCGACCGGCATCGGCTCGGGGCTCGTCGGCACTTGTTACATCTTGGACGAGCCGTCGATCGGATTGCACCCGCGCGATAATCGCCGGTTGATCGACGCCTTGCGGGCCCTGCAACAACTTGGCAACACGGTCCTCGTCGTCGAGCACGACGAAGCGATCATGCGCGAGAGCGACTTGCTGATCGACGTCGGTCCCGGCGCCGGGCGGCACGGCGGCCGGATCGTCGCCCGGGGGACGCCGGACGAAGTCGCCGCGAACCCCGATTCGATCACCGGCGGCTATCTCTCGGGCCGCTTGAAGATTCCGGTCCCCGCGACGCGCCGCAAAATCAGTTCCAAGCGGGTCATCACGCTCGAGGGGGCGAGCGCCAACAACCTGCAAGATGTGACGGCCCGCTTTCCGCTCGGCGTGCTCACGTGCGTGACCGGCGTCAGCGGCTCGGGCAAGAGTTCGCTGGTGAACGAAACGCTCGTCCGCGCGGTCCGCCGCGAGTTGCTGGGGGCGGGCCCGAAGCCGGGGCCGTTCAGAAAATTGTCGGGCCTGCAGAACATCGACAAGCTGATCGAGATCGATCAGTCGCCAATCGGCCGCACGCCGCGGAGCAATCCGGCCACGTTTACCGGCCTGTTCGACGAGATTCGCAAAGTCTACTCCACCACGCGCGAAGCTCGGCAGCACGGCTACAAGGTCGGGCGGTTCAGCTTCAACGTTCCCGGCGGACGTTGCGAAGCGTGCGAGGGGCAGGGCGTGCGGAAGATCGAGATGAATTTTCTGCCCGACATCTATGTGCCGTGCGAGACCTGCGGCGGAGCGCGATTCAATCGCCAAACGCTTGACGTTCGTTACCGCGACAAATCGATCGCCGACGTGCTCGACATGCCGATCGACGAGGCGGTCGACTTCTTCGAGAACTTCCCCGCTCTGAGCCGCATCTTGGCGTCGCTTAAAGAAGTGGGGCTCGGCTATGTGACACTCGGCCAAAGCTGCACGACCCTCTCGGGCGGCGAGGCGCAGCGGATCAAGTTGGCGACGGAACTGGCCCGCACGCAGACCGGCAACACGCTTTATGTCCTCGACGAACCGACGACCGGTCTCCACTTCGAAGACGTTCGCAAGCTACTCGCGGTGCTCGGCCACTTGGTCGAGTTGGGGAACACGGTCGTCGTGATCGAGCACAACGTCGACGTGATGAAGACAGCCGACTGGATTATCGATTTGGGGCCCGAGGGGGGCTCGGCAGGCGGACATATAACGGCCGTCGGCACGCCGGAAGAAATCGCGGCGATCCCGAACCACGCGACGGGCGAGTACATCCGCGCCGCATTGGCGTAAATGAGCGCGACTCAACTCCAAAATGAGTAGATCGACACGCGATTGGTGTCGGCGTCGAACGTTACTTCGGCGTATTGTGCACCGCCGCCGGGCGAAATGTCGTAATGACGAATTCCGGCGGAAGGAGTGGTAAGTTTCGCTTCCGAAGTGCCGGGAGAACTTTGCAGCCATCGTTCGATGTCAGCCGGAGGCGCGACGAACGAAACGCGAAAGCCTCGCGTGAAGGGACTACCTTCGACTTTCACCGAGAGGTCTTGGGTGGAAGGCGGCAGCGGCGCAAGTCGTCCCCACTTCAACGTAATGTTGATTGCGGTTGCATCATCAATATCGTAGCCCGAGAGCCATGATTCGAAGCTGTACAAAAAATAGATGACCGCGGCCGTCCCAACGACTACGGCGAGGCCGAAAAACTGCAGCAGAGCTCGCTTGCTGCGAGGGTTCATCTCTACTTCACCTCAAGCATTCGCTCCAGCGCCGTCAGCGACCATCGCGTTGTTTCGTCGTCGACGCGGATGACGTTCACAGGGGTGCCGGCCGCGAGGTTTTCCAGGCTCCAGCACAAGTGGGCCAGATCGATGCGGTACATCGTTGCGCACATGCAGACGATCGGCGAGAGGAAATGGATCTCTTGCTCGGGATGTTCTTGCTTCAATCGATTGACCAAGTGCAGTTCGGTGCCGATCACCCACTTGGTGCCGGGCGGGGCCGCTTCGACTTCGCGAATGATTTTGCCCGTCGAGCCGGCGATGTCCGACTTCTCCACGACTTCTCGCGAGCACTCGGGATGCACCAGCACGCGGATGCCGGGGTGTTTGTTGCGGAACAGATCGACGTGCTCGGGCTTAAAGATTGCGTGGACGCTGCAGTGTCCTTGCCAGAGCAGGACCTTGCTCTGACGAATCGCGTCGGCCGAGTTGCCGCCGAACTCTTCGGCATGCGGATTCCAGACCGGCATCTGGTCGAGCGGAATGCCCATGCCGAAGGCCGTGTTGCGGCCGAGGTGTTGGTCGGGAAAGAACAGGACGCGGCTCGTCCGCTTGAAAGCCCATTCGAGGACCGCCTTGGCATTGCTGCTCGTGCAGACGATGCCGCCGTGCTTGCCGCAGAATGCCTTGAGGCTGGCGGCCGAGTTGATGTAGGTGACCGGCGTCACGTCGTTCACGTCGATCAGCTCGGCCATCTCTTCCCAGGCGGCTTCGACTTGCTCGATCCCCGCCATGTCGGCCATCGAACAACCGGCCGCGAGGTCGGGCAGGACGACCGGCACTCGTTCGCCGCCGCGCTCGGCGAGTCGCTCGGGTCGGTTGACCAGAATGTCGGCGGTCTCGGCCATAAAGTGAACGCCGCAGAACGCGATCATCCGGCAGGCCGTGTTCTCGGCCGCCGCTTGGCTGAGTTGATAGCTGTCGCCGCGGAGGTCCGACAGGGCGATCACTTCGTCTTGCTGATAGTGATGGCCGAGGACGAGCAACTCGGGGCCGAGCGACTTCTTGACGGCGCGAATCCGCGCGGCCAGCACTTCGTTCGACAGCGACTTGTACGGCTTCAACTCGTAGGCGGGCGGTTCAACGACGACGGACATGGCAACCTCGGGCAGGTGGTAATCTGGCAAAGCATTATATCTCGCCGCCGCCGGCGGGGCCGGCAGCTTCGCGGGGCTGTTTTTCACCACAGAGGCACAGAGTAAACGGAGAAGAACTAATTCATCCGCAGATTTCGCAGATGACGCAGATGAAGAAGGAGAAAGAGCCGTTTGTGTCTCCTCCATTTCTATGTGCGAAATCTGTGAAATCTGCGGATACTTTTCTTGTCCGGCTCCGTGTCCACTGTGCCTCGGTGGTAAACTCGCTTTGGAATCTTTGCCGACTGGGCAAAGTCGAACGCGCCCGCGGGCCGATGAACTTCGAAGAGGCTGAGTCGCAAGAAGCGTCTGCAACCACCGCCGGCAACGCATGTCTGATCTGAAGTCTACGAACATCGCCGAGGTCGTCGCCGCCTGTCGGGCCGGCTTGAACGAGACCGTTCAAGCGCTGGGCCGCGCGCTCGATGCCGTCTTCCGCGCCGACGTCGGAGAGCCGACGCCGCATGTTGCGAACGATCCGCAGATCGCCGGGCCAGGTTTGCTGGTGCTGCTCGGTCTTGGCGGCGATGCGGCCTTGGCCGCGATCCCGGAGTCAAGCGGGTTGCTGCCTGCTTGGATTGCGTCGCCTGATCCGACCGGCGCGAGCAAGCTGACGACGCTCGCGCAAGAGCTCGGCATGCTGCTGTTGCCCGAGACGTTGATGGTAGACGATTTCCGCGCCGTGCGAGTCGCCGATCTCGCGGCTGCACTGGCCGCCGCGTCGCCGCATGAAGGCGCGCAGCAAGTGACGCTGACGTTGCACACCGACGACGGTCGCAGCGGGCCGATGGTGCTCTGCACGCCATTCGCCGCCGGAGCGCAAGCGTTCACGGTCGTACAGGCACAAGCAACGGCTGCCGCGCCGGAGCCGGTTGCCGTCGAAGAGCCGGCGGTTGCAGAACCCGTCGTTGAGAAGCCGCGCGAGAAATCGGCGGGCGTGTTGCGCGGAGCCGCTGCGGCGGCCGCGGTCGAGGCGGCCCGACGTCCGCAGAAGAGTCTCGAAGAATTGCCGCCGTACTCGCGGAGCCTGCTCAAGGTTCGCGTGCCGGTGATGGTGACGTTGGCTCGCAAGAAACAGCGGGTGTCGCAGATCGTCGAACTCGGGCCGGGAAGCATCATCCAGTTCAGCAAATCGTGCGAGCAGTTGCTGGAGTTGGAGATCAACGGCCACACGGTCGGCGAGGGAGAAGCGGTGAAAGTCGGCGAAAAATTCGGCCTTCGCGTCACCGGCATGATCCTGCCGGGCGAAAAGTTCAAGGCGGTTCCGTCGAAACGTCCGGCGTGACCCGGGTGACGAACCTTTTCGTCGGAGTTAGACTCATTAGCTGCGGGTGTACACCCGCAGCGGTTCTCATTTGAGTTCTTCCATCCGGTTCGCTTCACGATGATTCTGTTGATCGACAACTACGATTCGTTCACCTACAACCTCGTGCAGCGACTGGGCGAGATCGACGCGAAGCTCGATCTCGAGGTGCATCGCAACGATCAGATCACGCTCGACGAGATCGCGGCGAAGCGGCCGACGCATCTGATCGTGTCGCCCGGCCCGTGTACGCCGAAAGAGGCGGGCGTGTCGTGCGACGTCATCACGCGATTCCACCAAGAGTTGCCGATCTTGGGCGTCTGCCTCGGGCATCAATCGATCGGCCACGCCTTCGGCGGCGAGATCGTGCGGGCCAAGCGGCTGATGCACGGCAAGACGGACCAGATCTTTCACGACGGCAAGGGGCTGTTCGCCGGACTCGAAAGCCCGATGCAGGCGACGCGCTATCACAGCCTCGTCATCAAGCCGGGGACGCTCGACGAGAAGAATTTTGAACTCTGTGCCTGGGCCGACGGCCCGGACGGCGAAAAAGAAATCATGGGCGTCCGCCACCGCCGCTACCCACTGCACGGCGTGCAGTTCCATCCCGAAAGCTTTTTAACGACGCACGGCACGGCGTTGCTGAAGACGTTTTTGAAGATGTAGGCAGAGAAACGTTCCCTTCTCCCCGCTGGGGAGAAGGTGTCCGCGCAGCGGACGGATGAGGGGATGAGGGGGCGAAGGATGAAACGCAACCCACGCCTAAAACGCCATGCCCGAGCGTTGCGGATCAACGCGACGCCGGCGGAAGAGATCGTCTGGCAAATGCTGCGTAGCCGGCGGATGCAAGGCTACAAGTTTCGCAGGCAGCACCCGCTGGGCCCGTACATTGCCGACTTCTGCTGCATCGATGCGAAACTGGTGATTGAGCTCGATGGCGAGTCACACGTTGGCCAACGTCCGCGCGATGAGCGACGCGACGCTTGGATGCGGCGTCACGATTACGAAGTCATCCGCTGTTGGAACATGGACGTTTATGAAAACCTAGAAGGCCTCGCCGAGCGGATCTGGAAACTCGCGCGCGAACGGACGCCGCCGGAGTTTCGGCCTGAGGTAAAACGCCGACGTCGGACAAGCGGCGAGGCTAAACTCTCTCCCCGCCGGGGAGAGGGTGGCTCGATCGCCGACGGTGATCGACACGGGTGAGGGGTGGGGCGGCGCCACCTCTCCCTCTGCGTTTAGTCCTGACGCGCGTTACGTCGAACGGTCGGCAGTGCTATTAGCGGCGCGGGGGG
>CAMCTH010000313.1 GCA_945877965.1 Planctomicrobium piriforme
ACCAGACGTTCCGCGGGAAGCCGGGATGTTTTCCCGGCGGCTTGAAGCCGAGCGTCGTCGAGTCGTCGCCACCAAAGACGACGATCTGGTTTTCGAAACTCATTGCCGGCGACGGCGCGGCGACCACCGACGTCGGGACGTCGGCGAGCTTCGTCCACTGCTGCGACTTCGGCTCGTAACGGTACATGTCGCGAAGATATTGCCGCAGCGGCACGGCGTCGGGGCCGGGATAGAGATCGCAGCCGCTCAGCAAGTAGAACGCGCCGTCGTGCACGGCCGCGACCGCCAGTTGCCGCGGCGGGCCGGGCCACGTCGGCAGCTCTTTCCACCCGGTTGCAACGTCGTTGAGATCGAGCGACCAAAACGTCTTCATCGTCCGTTGTGAGTCGGGGCGTTCGAGACCGCCGGCCACATAGACGACGTCGCCGATCTTCGCGCCGCACGAATAGGCGCACGTCTTTGGCAAGGCCGGCAGTTCGCGCGTGTTGAGTTTCGAACCGTCGTAACTCAACACAAAAACTTGATCGTAGTGCTTCTTGTCGTCGGCTCCGCCGATACACACAAACCCTTCGGCATGCGGCAACGCCACGCCGTACCCAACAGCGCGTTCCCCGACGGCACTGACGCCCGGCAGCGGGCCGATTTTCTTCCACGCGGCGTCGAGATCGTCGAGCACGAAGACGTCGCGATACCAACCTTTCGCACCCCCTTCCCACACCGGCTTGCCGGGAAAGTTCGTGCCGCCGTACAGCAGCAGCCGCCCGCCGCTGGTGCCGACGAACTGTCCTGCAAAGCCGCGCTCGTCGTTCAGCGGCGAAAGTCGCCGCCACTGGATCGGCTCGGCCGCTTGCATGTCGCCGGCAGCAACGACGCAGAGCAAGAGAGCCGGCAGCGACGTTGCAATCCGTAACCAAGACCGAAGCGTCCAAACGAGATGCGGCACGGGGCGTTCCTCGGTATGATATTGAGCTTGCCGACGGCGGGGCTGCCGGCGATATCTTCCTTCACTCACTACCGAAACTCAAGCAGGGCGCGGATGATCGGCGACTACGCATGGCTCTGCCTGATGGCCGCGCTCGGCGGGGGCATTAACGCCCTGGCCGGCGGCGGCACGCTGCTGACGTTTCCCGCCCTCGTCGCTGCGCTGACGGCAGGCTCGCTCGCCACGACGGGGACCACCCTGTCGGCCGATGCCGCC
The DNA here is from genome assembly GCA_945877965.1 of Planctomicrobium piriforme. Classification (GTDB taxonomy): domain Bacteria; phylum Planctomycetota; class Planctomycetia; order Pirellulales; family PNKZ01; genus CAMCTH01. Next base: position 1,199 of record CAMCTH010000313.1, read on the forward strand.
AAGGTGCTGGCCAACGGCACCAGCACGGTCGCCCTCTTCCCGGCGTCGCTCGCCGCCCTGTGGGGTTATCGCAAGGACTTCGCCGCCTACTCGAGTTGGGCCGCCCGGCTCGTGCCGTCGAGCATCGTCGGCGGGACGCTCGGGGCGTATCTCCTCACCGAACTTTCCGATCGCACATTCGCGGTGCTCGTGCCGTGGCTGATCTTAGACGCCGCGTCGCTCTTCGCGTTGCAACCGCTCATCGCCTCGAAGCTCGGCATCGGCAAACCCCACGAGTCACCGCAAGGTTCTACCGTCATCGGCGTCGTCGTGTTCCAATTCTTCGTCGGCATTTACGGCGGTTACTTCGGCGCGGGGATCGGCATCCTCATGCTCTCGGCCCTCGCCATGATGGGCCTGTCCGACATCCACGCGATGAACGGCCTCAAGAGTTTGCTCGGGTCGTGCATCAACGGCTCGGCCGTAGTGTGGTTCATCGTGCAAGGGAACGTCGAGTGGCGGTTGGCCGGCATGATGGTCGTCGCTGGCTGTCTCGGCGCGTTCCTGGCGGCGCACTACGGCCGACGGTTGCCGCGAACGTGGGTCCGCGCGTTCGTCATTTGCATCGGCTTCACGCTGGCGGCGTATTATTTCTATCAGCAGTTTGCTTAGTTGGATCGAACGGAGTCTTACGCCATGTCCGCTCCCCTGTTGCCCGCGCGGTTCTTGTTCCGCTACTCGGTGCCGTGCCGTTATCGCAAGCCGCTCTGGAACGATGCGGGCCTTAAGTTGCCCGACGAATGCCGGCTGCCGCGCCTCTCGGACTTGGAAAATCATCCGGCCTACGCCGAGCTGCGCGTCGCCTGGAACGAAGAGGGGGTCGCCTTCTCGGCCAAGATCGACGGCAAGAAGCAGCTCCCCTGGTGCCGCGACAGTCGTCCCGACGAAAGTGACGGGCTCCGCGTCTGGATCGACACTCGCGACATGCACAACATCCATCGCGCGAGCCGCTTCTGTCATCAGTTCATGTTCATGCCGTCCGGCGCAGGGCGGAATCTCGACGAGCCGTTCGCCGAGCATCTCTTCATCTATCGAGCCCGCGAGAATCCGAAGCCGGTGAAGCACAGCTTGCTCAAGGTTCGTCGCGATAAACTCCACGGCGGCTATCTGCTCGAAGGCTTCATCTCCGGCACGGCCCTCACCGGTTGGGATCCGGCCGAGCACAAGCGCCTCGGCTTCACCTATGCCGTGATCGATCGCGAGCTCGGCACGCAGACGTTCACCTGCGGCCCGGAGTTTCCGTATCACGAAGACCCGAGCCTCTGGGGCAGCCTGGAACTCACGCAACCGTAACCGCGCCCCGCGCGTCGCAAGCACACATGCTCTCCGGACTACGACCGTCGGTGTTGGAAGCCAAACAACGTTTGGTCGAGGGGCGTGAACGGATTCGCGTCCGCCACGCGCAAGGCTCGCCCGGCATTCAAGTCGGCCGCGCGCTGACGGAACTGCTCGACGGCGTCGTGCTCGATCTCTATCGCACCGCCTTGCAGGACTTGAACGAGGCGGGCCCCAACGGCTTGGAACAAGTCTGCACCGTGATCGCCCACGGCGGCAGCGGCCGACAGGACCTCGCCCCGTACAGCGACGTCGACCTGATGCTGCTGCACGCGCCGGGAGCCCAAGACCGGACCGCGAAGCTGGCGGAGCGGATGATGCGCGACGTGTTCGACGTCGGCCTGCAACTCGGACAATCGGTGCGGACCGCGCCGGAAGCGTGCCGTCTCGCGCGGAGCGACGCCACCATCTGCACGACGTTGATCGAATCGCGCCGTCTAGCCGGCAACAAAGAGCTCTTCGAAGGCTTCGTCCGCCGCTTCAAGAAAGAGACGACCCGACGACGGCGTGCCCTGATCGATCTGATCACCGTGGCTCGCGATGAAGAGCGGACGCAATTCGGCGAGACGGTCTATCTGCTGGAGCCGAACGTTAAACGGTCGCGCGGCGGCCTGCGCGATCTGCAATTTATGCGGTGGATCGGCTTTCTGATGTACGAAACACCGGAGCCCGACGGCTGGAAGCTCCGTAGCCATCTATCGCGCGAAGACCACGAAGGGCTGACCCGCGCTTGGGAGTTCTTGCTCCGGCTGCGCAACGAGTTGCACTTCCACGCCGGCAAGAGCAACGACACGCTCGATCGCTCCGAACAAGTTCGCATCGCCGAAGCGTTCGGCTATCGCGGCGAAAGCGCGCTGCTGCCGGTCGAGCAGTTCATGCGCGATTACTTCCGCGCGACGAGTTGCGTCAGCGGCCTGGCGGCTCGCTTCTCGGCGGCCGCGCAACTTCGCCCCGTCGTCAGTCGCCTGACCTCGGCGCTGCTGGCTCACCGCTACGAAGGAGAGTTCCGCGTCGGGCCGACCGAGATCGGCATCTTGCCGCGGGCTTATCCGAAGTTTCAAGGCAACCTGGCCGAGGTCCTCCGACTCTGCGATCTCGCCAACTTGTACGACAAGCCGATCGAGCGCGAGACCGTCGAGATGATTCGCGCCGGCGTGTCGCAAATCTCGAACGAGCTGACGCCCGAGGCGACGCATCGTTTCCTGGCGATGCTCGGCAATCCGGCGCGGCTCGGCGAGTTGCTGCGCATGCTTCACGACCTGGGGCTGCTGGAAAAAATCCTGCCGCAGTTCGCGCATGCCCGCTGCCTGCTGCAGTTCAACGAGTATCACAAGTACACGGTCGACGAACACACGCTCCGCGCCGTCGAGCAAGCGACGTCGCTCGTTTCCGATCCCGGCGTGCTCGGCGAAGCGTATCGAACGCTGAAGCGGAAATGGCTACTGCATCTCGCGCTGCTGCTGCACGACTTGGGCAAGGGCTTGCCGGAAGATCACAGCGACGTCGGACTGCGGATCGCCGCCGAGATGATCCCGCGACTCGGCATCGACGAAGCCGACGGCGAGGTTCTCAAGTTCCTCGTCCACAAACATCTGATGATGTCGCACTTGGCGTTCCGCCGCGACACGAGCGACGAGGCGCTAATCGTCAAGTTCGCCGTCGACGTCGGCTCGCCCGAAGTGCTGCAGATGCTGTTCGTGCTGACGGCGTGCGACACGGCGGCCGTCGGGCCGGGAACGCTTAACGCCTGGAAGACCGAGGTGCTGGCCGATCTCTATCGTCGCACGCGCGAACGTTTGACCAGCGACACGCCCGACGAAGCAGCGCAAGCCGCGCTCACCGAGCGACGCCGCCAAGTCCGCGAGGAGTTGAAGGCCGACGCGAACGATCCGTGGTACGGCAAGCACGTCGAAGGTCTGCCGCGCGGCTACCTGACCGGCAACACGCCGGCGCAGATCGTCGACGATCTCCGCAAACTCCGCAAACTCGGACGTCGCGAGTCGCTCGCTCAGGCGCGTTACTTGCCCGAGCGCAATGCCGTCGAATACTGGATCGGCACCTATGAAGACGTCGCACCGGGCGTGTTCCACCGGCTGGCCGGGACGTTATCGGCTCAAGGCTTGCAAATTCTGTCGGCCGAGATCAACACGCTGTACGACGGTTTGATCATCGACCGCTTTTGGGTGCAGGACCCCGATTATGCCGGCGACCCGCCGACGACGCGCCGCGAAGAGGTGTGCAACGCGCTGACCAAATCGCTTTCAAACCCGCAGGTCTATCGGCCCACGTTCCGTCGCGTTTGGCAAAGCGACGTTCGTCGCCGCGCGGCCGAGCTCTCGACGATGCCGACTCGCGTGCTGCTCGACAACAGCACCAGCGAGCGCTACACGGTGATCGACATCTTTACCGCCGACCGACGGGGGCTGCTCTACGCCGTCGCCCGCACGCTGTTCGACATGGAACTGTCGGTCTCGTTCGCCAAGATCGGCACGTACTTGGATCAGGTGGTCGACGTCTTCTACATCGTCGATCGCAAGGGGAAGAAGATCGAGTCGACGGCCAAGCGAAACGAAATCCGCACCGGCCTGCTCGTCGCGATCGAGGCCTGGGAACGCCAAGACTCGGTCAACCCCCGCTCGTACTAACCACACGCCGTCGCAAAACGAGTTGACCGGTCCTGCTAGTTCAACGCCGGTTCCATCACCGGATTCGCCTTCGCCTCGGACCGGGCTGTGAAGCGGCAGCCGAGCACGAATCCCGGCGCACCGCCGTCGGTCTCGACCGGCGAGCAATGCACGACCAAGGCGTTCATGAAGACGTACGCGCCGGGAGCGCCGAGCCGAATGCAGAGCCGATCGGCGCGCGGCAGCTCGGGGACCAAAAACGAGAAGCCGCCGGTCGAGAGATCGCAGCAATCGACCTCGCGGAACGTCCGCTCGTCGGGATGGTTTTCATCGTCGTACATGGCGATCCACTGACGACACGCAAAGGCATGTCGCTCGGTGGCTCGCCGCCGCGACGGCTCCGCGAACATTCGCGACTCGCGCCGCAGTTCGTGGACCATCGTGAAGAACTCGACGTCGGTCTGCTTGGCCCGCACCATCGCTGCCCCTCGCGTCAAACGTGCGTGCCGTCAGCCCAAAGCGGGCCGATGCTGCACGTCCAACGGCAACCCTAGGTCGAAAACGGACCGCAGGCAAATCGGGGCCGGAAAGAGGGCGAACGCCCGTGCAAGGTGACGATCGTAACAATCGCCAGGGGGGAAAGGGGAAGGCGGAGGGCGGATAGAGAGAAGCAAATCCTTCCCCCTTCCGCCCTCCACATTCGACCTTGATCTACGCGTTCAGCTTCACGCTCGCGTCGTCGGCCACGTTCACCCACACATGCACGTGCGGCGTGCCGCGGAAGTACCAGACGAATGACGGCCCTTCGAGCCGCCAGTTGTCCCA
>CAMCTH010000314.1 GCA_945877965.1 Planctomicrobium piriforme
CGGAACGGCATCTTGCTGATCGCGCACTATCTGCATTTGGTTCGTTATGAAGGCGAACAATTCACGCCGGAGATGATCGAGCGGGCCGGTAAAGAACGGCTCGCTCCGATGTTGATGACCGCGCTGACGGCCGGCATCGCTTTGATTCCGCTCGTGTTGGCGGCAGGCGAGCCTGGGAAAGAGATTCTCTATCCCGTGGCGACCGTCATCCTCGGCGGGCTCATCAGCTCGACGCTGCTCGACTTCTTCGTTCACCCGGCCCTCTTCTGGCTCTTCGGTCGTCGCGATGCCGAGCATCAGCTCAAGGCGGGGCACGACGACGAACTTGATGACGCTGCGACCCCGCATGCTTGATTGATTTTTTCTGACTGTTTCCGTTCCCTCAAGGAGTTGGTTATGTATCGCTCGACCCTACGTTCCGGCGTTGCCGCCGCGTTTCTATTCAGCCTGTCGATCCTCGCCGGTTGCGGCAAGGAAGAGGCCAAGAAAGACGACCATCACGACGATCACAAGGCCGACGCGCACGCCCATGCCGAGACGGGACCGCACAAAGGCCAACTAATCGAGTTCGGCAAGGAAGAATATCACGGAGAACTCGTGCACGACGATGCAGCGCACAAAGTGACGATCTACTTGCTCGACTTTGCCGCGGTGAAAAGCGTCGCGATCGCCGATCCCGAGTTGACCGTCAACCTCGTCGTCGACGGCAAGCCCGCGCAGTTCAAGTTGCCGGCCGTAGCGCAGTCCGACGATCCGGCCGGCCAATCGTCGCGCTTTGAACTCGTCAACGAAGCGTTTTGCGAAGCACTCGACGACCCCAAAACGACGGGACGCCTCAATGTGACGATCGCCGGCAAGACGTACTCGGGCGAAGTCCAGCACGGTGACCACGGCCACGCCCACTAGGCACTCGCCTTTTCAAATCGGACTGATCGTCGTAGGCTCAGCGGGTTCGCGTCGTTGCCCGCTGAGCCTTGCGACAGGATTTACTCAATCATGCCGATTGAACTTGAGTTACTCAAAAACGTACCGCTCTTTCAACTCTTCGACGATGACGAACTTCGCGAACTGGCGAAGCACGTCGAAGAGCGGAGCTACGTCGCCGGGCAGACCGTGTTTAAGGCCGGCGAGTCAGGGAACGAAATGCATATCGTTCTCGCCGGCAAAGCCGATACGTACGTCGTCGATCATGACGGCCGACGGGTAATCGTCAATGAAAGCGAGCCGGGCGAAATCTTCGGCGAGCTCTCGTTGCTGGACGGCGAGCCGCGATCGGCAAGCGTTATCGCCACGATGCCGCTGCAAACATGCGTCATCGATCGCACCGACTTACAGTTCCTGTTTACCAAACGACCTGCGGCGGCGCTCGACGTACTCCAAGTACTCGGGCGCCGCATCCGCAAGACGGACGAAATGCTGCGCGAGCGAACCTTGCGCAATCCGAACGTCGTCATCGAAGAACAAACCAAGCTCGGCGACCGCATCGCCGACAAGGTCGCCAGTTTCGGCGGCTCGTGGAAGTTCATCAATTTCTGCGTCGTCACGATATCGTCCTGGATCGTGCTCAATCTCTGGCTGCTTAGTCAGCCGTTCGACCCGGCGCCGTTCATCGGCCTCAACTTGGGCCTGTCGCTGATCGCCGCCATGCAGGCACCGATTATCATGATGAGCCAGAACCGACAGGACGCCAAAGACCGCGTCCGATCGGAATTAGAATATCAGGTCAATGTGCGAGCCGAACTCGGCATCGTCGAGCTGAATCAAAAAGTCGATCAACTGCGCGACGACTTGATCGAGCAGTTGCTAAAGAAAGGACGCGTTTAATTCGCATGCCTGCGCCACGCCCCTTGGTGCTCATCCCCGGCGACGAGCCCCCGATGATCGCCGGTTCGAAACATCTGGATCGCATCCGCGAGAGGGCCGATCTGGCGTTTTTCGATTCGCGACCGCTCGATGACGAAGAGAAAGTTGCCCGCGCGAAAGACGCGACCGTCATCCTCAACACCCGCGGCATCGTCCGTTGGCCGGGCGACGTGTTGCGCCGACTGCCAAAACTCAAGCTGATCGTCTGCTGTGCGATCGGCTTCGACTGCATCGACATGGCGACGGCCCGCGAACTGGGGATTACCGTCTGCAACGTGCCGGGCCGAACCGCGACGATGGTGGCCGAACATGCGCTGGCGTTGCTGCTCGGCGCGTCGCGCAGCTTGGCCTGGATGACGTCCGAAATCAAACTAGGACGTTGGCCGGGCAAGCAGTTGCTAATGATGTCGGGGAAGCGTCTCGGCGTCGTCGGCACCGGCAACATCGGCTGCGAGATGATTCGCCTGGGGAAAGCGATCGGCATGGACGTCGTCGCCTGGTCGTTCAATTCTTCCCCAGAGAAAGCCGAGCAGCACGGATTCCGGTACGTCGAACTCGATGAGTTGCTCGCGACTTCGGATGCCGTGAGCGTGCATTTGAAACTCACGTCCGAGAGTCGCGGCCTGATCGACGCGGCCGCCTTTGCCAAAATGAAACGCGGTGCCGTGCTGGTCAACACGGCCCGCGGGGCGATCGTCGATCATGGGGCGATGATCGACGCCCTCAATTCCGGTCAACTCGCGGCGGCGGGGCTCGACGTTTTCGACCGCGAACCGCTGCCTGCCGACGATCCATTGCTGGCCTGTCAGCAAGTTGTGTTGACGTCGCATGCCGCCGATGCGCTGCCCGAAGCGTTCGATGCTTTGAGCGCCGGCGGCGTTGAGAACGTGCTGGCGTTTCTCGACGACCGACCGACGAACGTCGTCACTTAACTTAATCGCCGAGGTCAGGCCGAGCGTTCATCGCCACGACGGCCGGCGGTTGCCACGCACCGGTCAGCACCGGGGCTTCGGGGCCGTATAGTCGCAGATAGAGCGAGAATTTGCCCGTCGGAGCCGGCAGCCAGTTCGCCTGTTCGTCGGCCGCCGGAGCCCAGCTTTGCACGACGATCGTCAGTGAGCCGTCGGCGTTGTAACGCAACTGCTTGTTCTTGGTGCCGAGCGAGAAGCGACCGAGCTCGTTGCGATGGAACGCATGGCGTTCGTCGTAAAGTGTGATCGACCAGAAGCCATTCGTCGGCGGCAAGGCATCGGCGGCGAACGTCACGCGATAGCTCTTCGCACCGTCAAGCAACTCGCCGTTCTTATCGAGATCTTGATAGAAGTACTTCGTCTCGTTGTTGCGGTTCACGAAGACGTTCGACTTGGCGACGGCAGTCCGCGTGAGATAGTCGGTCCCGAAGGCGGCGCCGTTCTCGATCGTCGTCCAATGGTGAGCTTGCGACGTGCCAATGTTCCGGAACTCAAACAGTGGCGCGACGAGCGTCTCTTCCGCTTGCAGGGCGGTCTGCACTAGTAACTTCTTGACGTTCTGATCACGCGCAGCCAGGTTGAGTAACTGTTGAAAGCGTGCGTACATAGGTTCTTCGCCCGGCAGCGGCGGAACTTCGGCCAGCACTTCGGCCAACGAATCGAAGAACGTTTCCGGCGCGACCCAGCGACTGCCGCGTCCGCTCGTGTTGCCGAGTTGCGGCAGCCAGCGATACTTCGACCAGTCGGTCGTCTTCATCCGACCGTCATAGCGGCTCAACGGATACGCCATGATCTGATTGACCAATGGCTGCACCGCTTGGCGATCGCCGGCCGTGTCGTCGAGGAAGACGCGCGGCACGCAGTAGCCGATCCGCGTCGGGCAACGGAAGACGCCGGCGATCCCTGCGGGCTTCACGCCGTTCCAGTCGGGACCGACGATCAGATACAGGCCGGGTTGCGTGCCGTACATTTTGCCGACTTCGGCAAAGCCGTCGGTCCGATGATCGCCGAGTTGATAGACCCAAAAGCGATCGCCGAAGTCGGGGACTTGCACGACGACCGGTTCGAGACCGAGGTCGAGAATTCCGTAGCCGTAGACGACGTCCTGGTTAGGGCAGGGGACGATCGTTTGGCTCGGCGAGATGTAGTCGGTGAGCATCGACAGTTGATTCGGCGGCGCGACCGGCATGCCGCCGCTTCGTCCCGGCGACGGCACCTTCTCGAGCGCCACGCGGCAGTTGTGGACGTAAACGAGGGGCCAGCCCCAAACGTAGGCCTGCTGCGCCGCCCGGCGGAGATCGTCGACCGTCGACGACGGGCCAAGTTGGCCGAGCGGTTCCGGCAGCGAGGCCAAGACCGCTTGGGCGTCGTGGCGAACGACCGTCGCCAGGAATTCAGAATGCCCAACCGCCGTGAGGGAGAATCCGCCCCCGAGAAGAACCGCCGCAATGAGTGAAACTCGCACGAACATAAATCTGACCTTGGTAAAAAACGCCGTCATTCCGCAGGAAAGCAGGGTTGCTCTGCCACGAACTACAACAGCGCATTCGCATGGTCAGCTGTTACCGATTTCTATCTCAGAGGGCGTTGCGACGGCCTCACGACGAGACCGTATACGCGATTTGCTCGCCTATACATTACTTCGTAAATCAACAAAGTAAACTACAAAGCAAACTTGGGAGGCGGATTGCTTAGAACAACTGGAAAACATGACGTTTTATGCGCTGGACGACTGATCGCCACGATTCGCCAACCCCCTATAGAAACTATAAGGATCGAGGCATTGTCAAAGCAGCCGGAGTTCATCCGTCCGCAGAACCCTATCGGTCCGATGAGGTGCAAGCTGAGCAGATTGTCTATAATTGAGTCTCCGCCGGCCCCCCCGCCTTCCAATCCCACCGCCGAGCTTGCTGATGCCGTTCTCTTACGCCGACTACGGTCGACGATTTCATCGATTGGCCACTGCGATCGTTTTCGTATTCCTCGCGTCATTTGTGTCACCCTGTACTTCGTCCAGTTCCGCAGCGGAGCCGACTGCGGCCGGGGCGACGATCTATCGCAATCTCTGCGCTTCGTGTCACGGCGAGCAGGGCGAAGGGGTCGCGAAGCACTACGCCTTGCCGCTTTACGGCGATCGGTCGGTCGGCGAGTTGACCGAACTCATCGAACGGACGATGCCCGAAGGGGAACCGGAGAAGTGCGTCGGCGACGAAGCGCGACTCGTGGCTCAATACATCTACGACGCCTTCTACTCTCCCGCCGCACAGGCGCGCAACAAGCCGGCCCGAGTGGAACTATCGCGACTGACGGTTCGCCAATACGGCGAAACCTTGGCCGACCTGATCGGCAACTTCCGCACCGCGCCGAAGCCGCTGGAGATGGAGAAGAACAAGCCCGTTCCCATCGAATCGGGCCTCTACGCCGAGTACATGACCGGCGCGGCCCTCAGCGTCAAGAATCGTTTTCTCCACCGCGTCGATGCGACGGTGCAGTTCGATTTCAAAGACCAAGCTCCGCCGGGCTACGACTTCGAAGCCGAGAAAGCACTCTCGATCAAGAAGCGCGAAGAGTTGATCGCCAAGGGAGCGGGGCGACCGCCGCAGGTTCTAACGACGCCCGTCTTTTCGATTCGCTGGCAAGGGAACATCGTGCCGCCCGAGACCGGCGATTACGAGTTCACGATTCGCACCGAGAACGGTTCGCGGTTGTGGGTAAACGACTTGAAAAAACCGCTCGTCGACGGCTCGGTCCGCTCGGGCAAAGTGAGCGAGTACTCCGAATCGATCCGCTTGCTGGCCGGCCGCGCCTACCCGATTCGCATCGAGACGTCGAAATCGCAAGCCGGCAAAGAAACGACGGCCTCGATCACCGTTTTCTGGCAGCCGCCGCATCGCACGCGGGAAGTGATCCCCGAACTTCGCCTCTCGACGGCGACCGCCGCCGAGCAGTACGTCGTTCACACGAAATTTCCGCCCGACGACAAGAGCACCGGCTACGAGCGCGGCACCGACGTCAGCAAAGCGTGGGAACAAGCGACGACCGAAGGGGCCATCGAAGCGGCCGCGTACATCGCGGCTCGGCTCCCGGAACTGACCGGCGCAGGCCCGACCGACAAGAACCGCGGCGAAAAAATGCAGCGATTCTGCACGACGTTCACAGAGCGTGCCTTCCGCCGGCCGCTGACGA
>CAMCTH010000315.1 GCA_945877965.1 Planctomicrobium piriforme
GGGTCCAATACGTTCTCCAAGATGTAGTCGACGTTCGCCCGTTGGGAGCCGGTCAACTCGGGGCCGATCGCGCCTCCTTCGCCGAACAACTTGTGACACGCGGCGCACGACTTGGTGAACAACACACGTCCCTTCGCGGCATCGGCCGACGCAACCGACGCCGACGACAGCACTCCCTTCAGTCGCGCGGCCTGTTCTTTACGCGCCGCCGACGTCGGTCGGACCGCCCCCCAAACCTTCGCCAATCGTTCGGCCACCTGCTTGTTCTTCAGCCCGGCGATCTGAACGGCAATGCCGCTCGGCACGTCGCGGGTATCGAGCCGCTTCGCCTCGACGGCAGCGAGCAGCGCCAAGGCATAGGCCGGCCGCGAGGCGAGTGTTTGCAAGGCGTCGGTCTTTTCGGCATCGGTGAACTTCGCGAACCGCGACAAAATCGCCTCGGCCGACGCGGCATCGTCGTAAGACGCCAACGCCCGCAGCGATTCGCCCCGCAAGGCCGCGTCGTCGAGCAAGGCGACGAGCGTCGGCGGCAGTCCTTTGACACGCTTGCCAACCAGCAGTTCCAACGCCTCGCGACGTTCTTCCTGTTGGGCAGCCCCATCGACCAAGGTCTTCTGCAACTCGGCAATCACCGCGTCGTCGCTGAACAGCACGGCCAGCCGTTTGGCCGCACTCCGCACCGCCGGCGACGGCGAGCCGTTCAGCGCGGCATACGTTACCGCCCAGTCCTTCGGCGTCGCCAGATCGCGTGTGCCGCGGAGCGCTTCGAGAATGCCGGCCGCAATGTCCTCGGCCTTCGCCGGACGACGTCGCGCGTAACCGAGCAACATGTCGAACACCTTCTCCGGCGTGTTCGGTGCTTGGTTCATTGTCAGTACCCAATGCCGAGCCGCATATTTCCTTACCAACGGCAGCGCCGAGAGCGGCGCGGTCGTCATGGCGTCGACGATGCCGACCACCGGCTGCTCAGTTCCGGCTACACGTCGGCGATGCGATGATTCCGTGGCATACCATATTGCAAGCGGCAACTGTTCGTCGTCGATAAAGTCGTCGGAACTGGCTAATGCCGCCGCCAACGAATGACCTTCGCCGTCGTCGAGTCGTTGCGCCGCTGCCGCCAGCTTCAATCTCACATGGGGTGATTGGTCCGTTGCGATCGGGCCGTGCAATTCGTCCGAGACTTTATCGGAGAGATAGCTGACTACAATATCTCGGGTCACCACTGAGGCGGGCCGTTCGCAAGCCAACGTCACACCCCAGCCGCGAACCTCTTCCGCTTTGTCTCGCAGGGCCGCCAACAACTCGGTCTCGCCGGCGGCGCCGATGGCATGCAATGCCCAGAGCGCGCGCAACTTTCGCGTCACGACCTGTTGCTCGGCAAAAATCGTGCGGAGTTGGTCTGCCGTCTCGGGCGACAACTTCTTCGCCGCGGCACGCTCTTGCAACACACGTCGGGCATGCCGCACCCGCCAATCGTTCTTGTGGAGTTGCAGCTTGACCAACTCGGCATCGCTGAGCTTCGTCAGATCGAACGCCCCGTTGGCTCCCCTCTTGCCTTGTGGGAGAGGTGTCGGGGGTGAGGGGTTTTGCGTCGTGTCGTCGGACCGGGGACTTGCGCCCCCGGCTCGCCGGTCGCCCAAGTATTTTACCTTCACGATCCGCCCGTTCGTCACGTCGGCGACGTCATAGTTATGGCACTCGCCGGTGTCGCACCAGTCGGCGACGTACATCGCGCCGTCGGGGCCGTACTTCACCACCAGCCCGCGATGCCACGGGTCGTTCGCAAACAAAAAATCCTTCTCGTGCTTGGCTACATAGCCCGAGCCGTGCCGCTCCAGTCGATCGCGATTGACCCGGTTGCCGTGGATGTTGCAGGCAAAGACGTTGTTGCGGTACTGCGGCGGGAAGTTGTCGCCGAGATAGACCGAGCAACCGCTGTGGGCGTGGCCGCCGCCGGCGTCGCTGTGTGCGCCGGTCGCGCCGCGCGAATCGGTCCAATGTCCGCCGGCCCAGTGAATGTGATCGGCGCAGCTCGGCATCAGCGAATAGACGTGCGGGTTTGGATCCGCCCCGAACATCCGCTCGTAATGCCCGCCGGGAATCACATGGAACAAGTGCTTGATCACGCAGTTCGTGATGAACATCTCGCCGTAGTCGTCCCAGTCCATCCCCCAAGGGTTCGTCGTCCCGGAGGCGTACGGTTCGAACTCGCGCCGCGTCGGATGATAACGCCAGACGCCGCAGTCGAGATATTTACGTTGCTCTTTCGGAGCGCCGGGGGGACCGACCAGCGAGCGCGACAAGATGCCGTTCAGGCCATAGAGCCAACCGTCGGGACCCCACGCGAGTCCGTTGAACACGTTGTGCCGGCAGTTCTCATCCCAACCGTCGAGCAACGTTTCCGGCGGACCGTCGGGCACATCGTCGCCATTGCGATCGGGGATGAACATGAACCGCGGCAGCGAGCAGATGAAGACGCCGCCGAAGCCAAATTCGAGACTCGACAAGTTCGACAGATTATCGGCGAACACCTTCCGCTTGTCGTGCCGGCCGTCGCCGTCGGTGTCTTCCAAGATGATGATCCGATCGCGCCCCGTGCCGTCTTTCGACCACTTGGGGTACGACAGACACTCGGCCACCCACATGCGGCCCCGATCGTCGAACGTGAACGCGATCGGCTGCACGACGTCGGGCTCGCCCGCAAAGAGCGTGACCTGGAAACCGTCGGGCGCCGTCATCTTCGCGGCGACCTGATCGATTGCGACCGGCGCCGGCGGATAGGTCAGCGTCGTTTGCGCGAACGAGACCGCGGGAAAAAGCAGAGCCGCCGCGAACCAGAGCGTCGGGCGAAACGAGCGTCGTCGTGTTATCATCGCGATACCGTCGGAGTCAAAGAGTCGTCGTGGAAGTTCGCCATTGTAAGCAGGCCGAAACGGCCGTGCGAGTCAAAGTACTTAGCCGCCGCGTCCCCGCGGCGTGAATCATGTCAAATCCTGTCGAACCTGCCGGCCGCATCGCTGCGATTGATTATGGGACCGTCCGAATCGGCGTTGCGCTCTCGAACGCAAGCCGGACGTTGGCCAGCCCGTTCGAGATTTACACGCGCCGTTCGACGGACCGCGACGCGGAATACTTTAGAAAACTCGCAAAGAGCGAATCGATCACGCTGTTCGTCGTCGGCCTGCCAGTCCACACACACGGCGGCGAGAGCAAGAAATCGATCGAAGCGCAGAACTTCGGCAAGTGGCTCGGCGCGCTGAGCGGCGTGCCGGTCGAATATTTCGACGAGCGATTCACGTCGGCCTTCGCCGTGCAGCTGCTGCAAGAGGCCGGCTTCACCAAGAAGGGGCGTAAAGAACGCCTCGACAAACTAGCGGCCCAAATCTTGCTCACCGCTTATCTCGAATCGCCGACCCGCGGACAAGGCGGCCCCGGCGCCCTCGACGATTAGCCCCCGCCCGGTTGGCCGACGAGCGACGAGCAATTACACTTCAGAAAGCCGCGTTCGCCGCTTTGAAATGCCTCGTCCCTCTTCGCCCGGTCTCTTCCACGTCGGCACGCCGATGACCCATCGCTTGAGCTCCGCCGCAACCGCTTCGTCAGGCCGCAACTGCACGACGCCGCTGACGCCGTTGCAGCGCGGGATCGCCTGGCTCTTCGGTCGTGCTCTGCTCGACGAACCGATGCCCTGGTGGCAGCGCTACGGCACGGCCTGCATGACGGTCGCCGCGGCATTCGGCATGCGGACAATATTCGACCCGGTCCTCGGCGGTCGCGGCACGTACGGCTTCTTCCTCATCGCGACGGCCTTCGTCGATTGGCGCTGCGGGCTCGGCCCGGCCCTGTTGGCTTTGGGACTCGGCACGGTGCTCGGCTGCGTCGTCTTCGATTGGCCGCACGATACGTTCGCGCTCGACCTAGGGCCGAACTGGGTCCCGCTGCTGATGACCCTCTGCATCGGCGCGGTGACCGTGCTGGTCTGCGAGTCACTCCGGACGATGGCCTTGGAAAATGCACGACTCTATCGTGAGGCGAAACTAGCCGAGGTGCGCAAAGACGACTTCCTGGCGATGCTGGCCCATGAGCTACGCAACCCGCTCGCGCCGATACGCAACGCGCTGTACATCCTCGACACGGTCGATCGCGACGATCGGCGAACCGCGGAGATGCGGCGGATCATCGGCTCGCAAACCAACCATCTGGTGCGGCTCGTCGACGATTTGCTCGACGTCGCTCGGATCACGCGCGGCAAGATCGAATTGCGTCCCACGCCCGACGCGCCGTTGGCGGCGATCGTCGAGTCGGCCGTCGAAACGGCACGGCCGCTCATCGACGAGAAACAGCATGATCTGCAAGTGCAGTTGCCGCCGTTGCCGATCGCCATCACCGTCGATCCGGTCCGGCTGACGCAGGTGCTGGCCAACCTGTTGAACAACGCCGCGAAGTACACCGACAAAGCCGGGCGTATTTGGCTGACGGCCGAAGTGCACGGCGACGAGGTCGTGTTCCGCGTGCGCGATACGGGCGTCGGTCTGTCGACCGAGCAGTTGGAGCGCGTGTTCCAGTTGTTCGAACAAGCCGATGCTTCGATCGAGAAATCTCGCGGCGGATTAGGCATCGGCCTGACACTGGCCCGCGTGCTGGTCGAAATGCACGGCGGCACGCTCTCGGCCGCGAGCGGCGGCGTCGGCCTCGGCAGCGAGTTCACCGTCCGCTTGCCGCTGGCATTTCCTCGTCCCGCGACGACGCAGCCCAGTCTTGTTGATAGCAAAGAGACTGCGACGGCGAAACTGTCGATGGGATCCGGCGTGCGCAAGCCGGCATCGACTTTGAAGTCGCTACGTGTGCTCGTCGTCGAAGACGTCGAGGCGACGGCCCACAGTCTGGCTACGATCTTGGAACTCTGGCAGCATGAGGTCGCCGTCTGCTACGACGGCTTCTCCGGACAAGAGAAAGCCCGCATGTTCTTGCCGCACGTCGTGCTGGCCGACTTGGGCCTGCCGCAGATGAGCGGCCTCCGTTTGGCCGAAGAGCTCCGGCAGATTCCGTCGCTCAACGACACGGTCCTCGTCGCCTTGAGCGGTTACGGCCAAGCGCGCGATCGCGAACGCTCGCAGGCGGCCGGCTTCACGCATCACCTCACGAAGCCGATCGAGCCGAATCAACTTCGGACCCTCCTCGACGAAATCTCTTCTCGTCGTGCGCCGACTCCCGTCGCCGAATAACCGCTGCCCCGCACGAAATTGAGCCCCCTCATGAAACTCCTGTTCGGTTGCGGTTATCTCGGTTCGCGCGTCGCGGCCCTCTGGCAAGCGGCCGGCGAGCCGGTCACGATCGTCACGCGGAGCGCCAGCAAGGCCGAACAGTTTCGCAACGCCGGCTATGCGGCGCTCATCGCCGACGTCTGCGAACCCGCGACGCTCGCCGAGTTACCGCCGGCCGAAACGGTGCTGTTCGCCGTCGGCTACGATCGCCGCGATGCGGGAGCACGCTCGATTGAACAGGTATACGGCGACGGCGTGCGGAATGTGTTGGATGCAATGGGGAATGGGGAATGGGGAATGGGGAATGCTTCGAAACTGAGCGATCTCCGTTCCGATATTCCCCATTCCCCATTCCCCACTCCCCATTTCTGTTACATCTCCTCCACCGGCGTCTACGGCGATGCCGACGGCGAATGGGTCGACGAAGCGACGCCGTGCCGACCGTTGCGCGAAGGAGGCCGCGCGTGTCTCGCGGCCGAGCAAGCGATCGCGGACCATCCGCTCGGCGCGCGTTCGGTCGTCTTGCGATTGGCCGGCATCTACGGTCCCGACCGCATTCCCCGAGCCGAGGCTCTGCGTCGCGGCGAACCGATCGACGCGCCGGCCGACGGTTTCTTGAACTTGATCCACGTCGACGATGCGGCCCGGATCGTGCTCGACGTCGAACGCCTCGCCCAAGCCAAAAAGATCACGACGCCGCGAACCTATTGCGTCGCCGACGGTCATCCTGGATTGCGTCGCGACTACTACG
>CAMCTH010000316.1 GCA_945877965.1 Planctomicrobium piriforme
GCCATGGGTTGCGGAGTTGGGCTTCGCTTGGCAGATGGTAGCCCCGGATGATGCGGCCGCTGCGGAAGGCGTCGGCCAGAGCCGGTTCGACCTTCGCGAGGCTCGCGGCATCGAGCGATTCGTGTGCTAAACCTTGGCGGCGCCAGTCGGTCGCTTCGTGTTCGAGCTTGGCGAGGGTCGTATCGTCGTCGGCCAAGTAAACGCCGCCACAGCGACGGTAGCCGTTGTCGACGCCCGTCTCGCGTTGCAGTCGCTCGGCCCATTCGACATGGAGCGGGATCGCCTTTCCGGCGAGCTGTTCGAGCGGCGGATCGCCGGGTCGGTAGACCGCGTCGGGCAGAATGCCTGCTCCGGCCCAAGACGATTCGCGACCGACCTCGGCGTTTTGTTCGACGACCGCGACCCGGCGGCCGCGCGCTGTCAGTTCATAGGCTAAGGACAGGCCGACGACGCCGCCGCCGAGGATAAGAACGTCCGTCATGGCAGAAAGTGGTCATTAGGCAGAGGGCGGTAGGCGGAAAGACGAATGCAGATCGTAACGCGGCCATCGAGCCAGATACAGGGACCGGCGTCGAGGTGTCAGTCCTTGCCTGCCAAGATTCTCCGCAACAGCACGGAATCGACGCGGCCGCGGAATCGCTCGCGTCCGGCCAGAACGACGACCGGAATGCAGAGTCCGTAACGGGCCGCGAATTCCGGGTCGCCGTCGATATCTACCTCTTTCGGGCTAAGGCCATGCTCGATCAGGATGAGCTTGGCATCGTCGCAAAGGTGACAGCCGCGGCGCGTATATAACAGACAATCGAGAGGCATCGGAGAACCGTGAGCTAGGCTTTCGGGAAATCGGGCTCGACGCGACGGGCGTAAGTTCGCCAAATTGTTGAGCGTTGCTGGTGATGCTGGTATGTTCTACCGATCTGTGTTATTGATGGAAATTGGGTGACACCGAAACGCACGCATTGCGGAGTACGGTGCATTCATTTCATCGCGTAGGCTGGTGGACACGTCCGAGTTCGAGACCGTCCCGTTCGGGACCGCCTGAGTCAACGAATGACCGCGGTCGTCGCCGTGAGATTTTTTCTCCGAGCGATGGGCCGAGGCCGACGAGGATTAGCATGTCGTCGATCACGTGCAGAAGTCGCTGCGGCGACTCATGTCGATTCCGTTCCACCACCGGAAGCGAGGGCTAACGTCTTTTCAAGAGACGCACTGATTTATGCCCGCGAAGATCCTCGAAACCATCGAACGCAGCACGCTCGTCCCGCCCGAGGCGCTGAGCCGTGCTCTCGATGAACTCAAAGACCAGCAAGGCGAAGCGGCGCTCGAAGACGAAAGCAAGATCATCGCCAAGCTCGTCGACGCGAAACTCGTCACGAGTTGGCAGGCCGACAACCTGATGAAGGGGCGGCACAAAGGTTTCTTCCTCGGCAATTACAAACTGCTCCGCCATCTCGGCTCTGGCGGCATGAGCAGCGTCTACTTGGCCGAGCACAAGCACATGCGGCAACTGCGGGCCATCAAGGTCTTGCCGCAGCATCGCATTAACGACTCGTCGTATCTCGGACGTTTCTATCGCGAAGCCCGGGCGGCCGCCGCGCTGGATCATCCGAACATCGTGCGGGCTTACGACGTCGACAACGATGGCGATAATCACTATTTGGTGATGGAGTTCGTCGAAGGGAACGACCTGCAGAAGGCGGTCTCGACGACGGGCGTGATGTCGTACGAAACGGCCGCCGAGTTTATTCGGCAATCGGCCGAAGGTTTGGCCCACGCACATCAGGTCGGACTCATTCATCGCGACATCAAGCCAGCCAACTTGCTGATCGATCAGAAGGGCGTGGTGAAGATTCTCGACATGGGCTTGGCCCGCTTCGCCGACGATGAGAAGCAGGCATCGCTCACGCAGCTGCACGACGAGAACGTGCTCGGCACGGCTGATTATCTGGCGCCCGAGCAGGCGATGAATAGCCACACGGTCGACGGCCGCGCTGATTTGTATAGCTTGGGTTGCACGCTCTATTTCGCACTCACCGGGCATCCGCCGTTTCCGGAAGGGACGATGGCGCAGCGGTTGATGATGCATCAAACCAAAGAGCCTGCCCCGATCGCGAACGATCGCCCCGACGTGCCGCGAGACTTGGTGTTGATCTGCAAGCGGATGATGGAGAAGAAGCTCGAAGACCGCTATCAATCTGCCGATGAAGTTGCGGCCGCGCTGGGACGCTGGCTCTCCGATCGCGGAGCCTTGCAAGGGGCCGGTGCCGCCGCCGGTGCGGCGCGCGGAGCCGCGGGAGCCACGCGTCCCGGAAATCGGCCGGAACAAGGACGCGGGGAAGGGGGGCGCGGCGAAGCGCCGCAAGGCCCGCGATTGATGAAGGCGAAACCGATCGATGATTCCTCTCCCAAGATTCCCGGTACGACTGACACGCTCGCCGGCGTCGGTCAGCCGACGGTGAAGGGGACCAAGGGGAAGCCGATCGGCAGCGATTCGAATCTGAGCGACCCGCGCGGCAAGAGCGCGACGGGGGAAAGCTCGATCAAGCTCGGCGGCAAAAAGCTGCCCGTCGCGAAGACTTCGCAGCCGGGCGCACCTGTTTCGCCGCAATCGATTCGCGATTCGGGCGGGTTCTCGATCAACATCGGCGGTCCGGCCAACAAGGGAAGCGAAGGGAAGGGGAACGACAGCGACGTCCTCTCTTCGCGCGGCGCGGCCAAGCCCGCCCCGGTGAAGGAAACCGGCAAGGGGAGTGCGCCGAGCGCCGCCGCTCCGGGGAAGAAAGAGGCTGCGAAGAAGGAGTCGCCCAAGAAGGAGGCGACGGTTCGCCCGCTGCGGAAGAAGTCGTCCCCCAAGACGCTCTACATCATGGGGGGCGTCGTCCTGCTGATCTCGGTCGCGCTGGGCGTCGGCGTCTATCAAGTCGTCTTTAACAAGCCGAAGCGGACCGCGCCGACGGTTAACCAACCGCCTGCCGGCGAAGCGGTCCCGACCGCTGCTCCGTCTTCAACCATTCAATTCAATCTGCCGACCTCAGGGCCGTCGCTCTCGGCCTCTCCGGCACCGGGCAACTCGGCTACGCCCGCCGCTAGTTTGCCTGCGACGTCTCCAGCGGTTCCTGCGACCCAAGCCGCGGCACCGCCGACGACAGCGCAACCAGCACCGGCCCAATCGACGACCCCTGCCGCACCGGCGGCCATTCCGCCGACGCCGGCTCCCACACCCACCCCGAAGCCGTCGTCGACAAAGAAGGCTCCTCTGCCGACGCCGACGGTGCTGTTCGGTCTGCCGGTCACGGAAATGCCGGCGAAGAAACCGACCGCCACGGCGACGGGCACGAAGCCCAAGTAGCCTTCGTTCGTCGCCGCCGTCACACGACCTCGGCCGCGCTGATTTCAGCCGGCGCGTCTCTCGCCGAGTCGCTCCTTAGCTCACTCTTCTCTTCGAGCAACGTGTTGATTGCTTCTCTGCGCGCCTTCGCGCGCCGCTTTTCTCACTTCGAGACGAGTTCGCGCGCCTCTTCGAGCGCCGGACCGCTTGAACTCGAAATTGGGCTCTGGTTCCCCGAGAACTACGCTTTTTAAGCTGTCAAACGGAATTGCAAAGCCATGCCGGATATGGACTTGCGATCTGCCTTGTTTCTCGGGTTGGAGGGCATAGCATTGAAGGTAGGAATCAACGGCCGGGACGAGCCCTCGACCCGGCTGTTTTTACCTAATCACGTCAATTCAACCCATCTTGAACCTCAACGGAATTTCGGAACCGCAACGGATTGTGACCTGCACGTCGAATTGATTCGACCCGAACGCACACAAGGAGCCGGCCATGTCGAGACCAGCCCTCGGACGTTACACGGGACGATTCCCCGCCTCAGTCGGTCGGGCCGTCGCCAACAGCCACACGGCTGTTCGCCAACACGGTGCCCGCCGCCAAGCTCTGCGAGCGCGCGGCTGGGGCCAAGCCAATGCCTGTCAGCCCTTCATGCCGCCCGAAACGTGGCATGAGCCCAAAGAAGGTGAACAAGGGTATCGTATCATTGTCGAACCGGCGGGCGAAGGTTATCGCCACGTCGTCACGCCCGACGAGGTCCGCGCTCGCCTCGCACAGCTGCCTGAGTCGTTCATTAAGCCGCTCCGCGTGGTGCATCTAAGCAAGATGACCCGCAAGAAACGCGGTATGCCGCTGTACGGCATGCAGTGGGGCTCGGCTCTGTATCTCTATCCCATGGAGTTGAGCCTGGTCGAGTCGTACGATTCGCCCCCGAAGCCGGCTCAAATGAACGAAGCCCGGATGTTCGGCGGCGATTGGCAGCAGGCCGACCGCGGCCAGTGGCGGCTCGTTTGGACCCCCGAGGCGTTGCGCGACTTCTATCTCAATAACATCCTGATCCACGAGCTCGGCCACCTGCTGGACGAGCGAAACACCCGGACGATCGACCGCGAACGGTACGCCGAATGGTTCGCCACGGAGTACGGCTACCGCCCGACGCAGGCCCAGCGGCAGGCCCGACGCCGTCCGGTCGTTTCGCGACACGGCTAAGCCGCGCGACGACAGATTCCCACGACCATCCATGAGTGCCGGGCGATTCGAACCGCGAATCGCCCGGCACTCGGTCGTTTCCGGCGCCGATTCCTGCGCACTCTTAACTTTACTCTCGCGATCAGGGGGCGGTATACTGGCACGGCTGCCCGCCCTGCGAGCTTTGAGGCCGCAGGGGCGACGTCGTACGTCGGTCTGCGGAACGGATTGGGCAGCGGAGAAGTGTCGGCAACTATCGCGAGGTACGCCATGAACGCCCGCCGGTGGTTCGTAGGTCTGGTTCTCATTTGCGTCTCCGTCGGTACCGCGTCGCTGCGCGGCGTCGAGTTGGCGCCCGAGCAACGAGACAAGCTCGTCTGGATCGACCAGTCGTTGCAAAAGGTCGTCACTCTCTATCGAGAGAAGAAGACCGATGACATGCAAAAGTTGATCGGCGAGATCGAGACGGCCATCTCGGCCGTGCAATCGGCCTCGGCCGGACAAGACGTCGAAGCGGTGCTCAACCCCTTCCGCGTCCGCCTCGCCTCGGCGCAAAAGTTGGCCGCCTATGTGCCGCCGGTCGTGGCGACGGTTGCCAAGCCGAAGCCCAAGCCGGGCATGCCGTTGGCCATGCCGACCGGCACCGCTCCGCCGCCGCCGGCTCCCGGTGCTCCGATTGATCCGAACGCTCCGGTCAGCTTCGTGCGCCAGATCGCGCCGTTGTTGGTCGGCAAGTGCGGCGGCTGCCATGTGAACAACAGCAGCGGCATGTTGAACTTCGCGACGTATCCGGCGTTGATGGCCGGCACGAAGGGCGAGTTCATCATCGTTCGCCCGGGCATGGGGCAGGCCAGCGTGATCGTCGAAAAAATTGCCAACGGCGAAATGCCGCCGGGCAACGGCAACGCCGTGTCCGACATGGAACTCGCCACGCTCACTCGTTGGATTAACGAAGGGGCCAAGTTCGACGGCCCTGATCCGACTGTCAGCATTCGCACATTGCTGCCGGGGACCGGCCCCGCCGGTCAGACTCCGCCGCCGGCCTTGGCTCGCGCCACCGGCAACGAGAAAGTGAAGTTCGTCCGCCACGTCGTGCCGATTCTGATGAAGCATTGCTTCGATTGCCACAGTGCCGTCAACGGCAACGACAATCGGGGCGGCGCTTCGTTCCGCACGATGACCGCACTGCTCCGCGGCGGCGACAACGGCCCGAACATCAAGCCCGGCGATCCCGACGGCAGCCTGATGATTCACATGCTCAAGGGGACCGGTAAATCGCGCGACGGCACGATGAACTTGCAGAAGATGCCGGCCGGCCGCCGCCCGCCGCTGAGCACCGAGGAAATGGACACGCTCGTCACTTGGATCCGCGAAGGGGCCAAGTTCGACGACGACGATCCGAACGAAGCCAACGAGTTCCTCTACCGCGTCGACGTCGCCAAGCTCGCCACGCACGAAGAGCTGCTGGCGATGCGGATGGACGATTCGAAGAAGCAGTG
>CAMCTH010000317.1 GCA_945877965.1 Planctomicrobium piriforme
GACGTAGATATTGAGCGACACGGAATGTCGCCTTTTGTCGACGCGGTTGGATTCGCGTTATCGCCCCCGCTTTCGGACGGGACACTCCATGAAACGCGCCTCCCTGCTCTTAGTAGACGACGACAAGCACATCCTCGAATCGATGGCCGGCTGGCTTCGTGAACAGGAGTACGTCGTCGACACCGCTGCGAGCGTCCCCACGGCTCTGAGCATCTTAGAAAAGAAGCGGTACGAGATCGTCCTGACCGACATTCGCCTCGAAGAAGGGGACGGCTTCGACATTCTTACTTGGTGCCGCAAGAACCGCCCCGACACGACCGTCATCCTGCTGACCGGCTACGGCTCGGTCGAGACGGCCGTCGAAGCGATCCGCGCCGGCGCGTTCGATCTGCTCACCAAGCCGCTAATCGACGAAGAACTCACCCTCTCGCTGGAACGAGCCCTCAATCAGCGGCACGTCCTCGAAGAGAATCAACAACTCAAACAGCAACTCGATCTCCGCTTCGGGCTCGAAAGCATCGTCGGCCGCGATCCGCAGATGCGGAAGATGTACGACATTATCGACAGCGTGGCCGACACGCGTGCGACGATCCTCGTCACCGGTGAGAGCGGGACCGGTAAGTCGCTGTTGGCTCGCGCGATTCATCGCCGCAGCAGCCGTCGCGATAAGCCGTTCGTCGAAGTCGCCTGCGGGGCCTTGCCCGAGAACCTGCTGGAAAGCGAACTGTTCGGCCACGTCGCCGGTGCCTTCACCGGCGCGACGGTCGACAAGATCGGCAAGTTCAAACAAGCCGACGGCGGCACCCTGTTCCTCGACGAAATCGGCACCGCGACGCCGGGCCTGCAGGTCAAGCTGCTTCGCGTGCTGCAAGAACTCGAATTCGAACAAGTCGGCGGCTCAAAGACTTTTAAGGTCGACACCCGCGTCGTCCTGGCGACGAACGAACGGCTCGAAGAAGCCGTTGCTGCGGGCCGATTCCGCCAAGATCTGTACTACCGCATCAACGTCATCAACATCGAATCGCCGCCGCTCCGCGAGCGGATCACCGACATCCCGATGCTTGCCCAGCACTTTCTCAAGCGAGTAAACGAAGACTCGGGCAAGAAGGTCCAAGGCTTTAGCGACGAGGCGATCACCGCGCTGCAATCGTATCGCTGGCCCGGCAACGTTCGCGAGTTGCAGAACGTCGTCGAGCGGGCCGTGCTGTTAGGCAAGAGCGACATGGTCCGCATCGAAGACCTGCCACCGGCGATCTTGGCCCCGGGGCACGTCGACCTCGACGGCCTGAGCCAGCACCACAACCTGAAAGAAGCGATGTCGTCGCCCGAGCGGCAGATCATTCTTAAGGTGCTCGAAGACAACCACTGGAACCGCAACGCCAGCGCCGCCGCCTTGGGCATCAACCGGACGACGCTCTACAAGAAGATGAAAAAGCTCGGCCTCGAAGAAATGGCCGGGCGCCACTAAGCCAGCCCTTCACGGACGCATTGTCACCAATTGCAGAAAGCCCAGGGATCGCGCTCCCTGGGCTTTTTGCGTGCTAGCATCTCGCACTTCTGGCCGCTTTCACACTTCTCTTGACCCCTCCGGCGGAAGTTGACACACTTCCGCCCGCTCCGTATCGGCGCCGGACATGATGTCTGCTGCGAGATGCGGAATAGCCCTCAATCACGTTCAAGGATGAGACCGACGTCCGGCGAACCGGCCCGTCGGAAGACTCCGTAGGAGACGGACCCATGCGCAAGTTCTCGTTCATTACCTTCGTCGGCCTCGCGGCCATGACGATCGGCTGCAGCAAATCGGAAGAACAAGCGGCCGTCGCTCCTGCGCCGGTTCCGCCTCCCGATGCGGCCGTGACCGACTTCCTCGAAGCCATCCGCGTCGGCGACGACAAGAAGGCCGAGGCCATGCTTACCGATCTGGCTCGCCAGAAGACGGCGCAGATGGACCTGATGGTCGCCCCGCCGGGCAGCCCTTCGGCTTCGTTCAAGATTGCCGAAGTGGAAGTGATCGAAGGCCAGGTCGCGCACGTGTCGAGCATTTGGACCGACACCGGCGACGACGGCAAACCGCAAACCAACGAGTTCGTCTGGGCCCTCCGTTTGGAACCGCAAGGGTGGCGAATCGCCGGCGTGGCCGTCGCGTTGTTCCCTAACCAACCGCCGCTGCTGTTGGACTTCGAAGACCCGGCCGACATGCTGCGTAAGCAACAGATGGCCGAGGCTGAGATGCAACGGCAGATGAATCCGCAAGCGACGCAACCGGGCGCAGCGCAACCGGGGACGTTGCCGGCCGGTACGAATCCGCAAGCGGTTCAAGCGGGCGGCACCGTCGCCGCGCAAGCCGCTCCGGGACAAGTTCAACCGGCGAGCGGCACGAGCCCCGCCAACCTGACGCAGCCGGGCGGACAGCCGGGTTCGTTTACTCCGGCCCCTGGTTCATTCACACCCGCGCCGGGAACGCAAGTCCCGGGCTCGGCGACGCCGGGAGCGTTCGCAGTCGACCCGACGCAGCCGGGAAGCCAAATTCCTGCCGGAAATTTACCGCCGTCGGGCGGATTCAATCCGGCTCCGGTGAGCCCCGCCGCACTGCCGCCAGGGAGCCCGGTGCCACTCCAAGCGGAACAACCGCAACCGGGTCAGCCGCTGCCTCGCTAGGCAGGTGCGCTGATCGCAAGACTATAGCCGTTAGTCGTTTACGGCATCGACGCTGGAAAGGCCTCGGGATCTCCCGAGGCCTTTCTTTTTGCGCGAATTGGCTATTCGTTATTTAGCGGGTAAGTTTGCAGGCGTTAATTTCAACGCATTTGGTGCAAGGCACGCATACGACCGAGTCTGCTCATAGCTTCCAGGCACTTGCTTTGAGCCTTGACAACAGAATCGTCAATGCTAGCTTAGCCAACCTAGCCTATGCACTCCGGTGCAGAGCACGCGACCGGAAAAGATGACGACAGGGCGTTATCTACCGCAAACGAGCTTGAGCTAGAAACGTTATCGCTCTCGGAGGTCGCCGTTGCGTCCGAGGCAAGCGGGAAGCAGCGGCTGGACCTGGGTCCCTGTAGGGTACGTACCTGTTTTTATTTGTCTTGGAGGATTTTAGAATGAATCGTGCACTAGTGTTCGGCATCGCGATGTTCTTCGCGGTCGTCGGCATCGCCCTTGTTGGCGGTGAGAAGAGCTCGGCCGTTGCCGGTCTGGGCTGTCATGGTTGTGGTGGTTGCGGCGGTGGTGGTCTGTTCTCGCGTCTCGGCAGCCGTTGCTGCGGCGAACCGGCTTCGTGCTGCGAGCCGGCTCCGGCTCCGTCGTGCTCGGACGCTTGCAGCTGCGGTGGTGGTTTGTTCTCGCGTCTCCGCAACCGCTGCTGCGGTGCTGAGCCGACCTGCTGTGAGCCGGCCCCGGCTCCGTCGTGCTGCGAGCCCGATCCGTGCTGCGGCCGTCAAGGTCTGTTCGCTCGCCTGAAGGCCCGTCGCTGCTGTGGCGAACCGGCTTCGTGCTGCGATCCGGCCCCGGCTTGCTGCGCCCCGGTTGCCCCGAGCTGCGCCGGTGCGGAAGCCCCGGCCGCTGAAGCCCCGAAGGCCGCCCCGAAGGCTGCCCCGGCTAAGGAAGCCCCGGCCCCGAAGACCAACTAAGGTCTGACGGACTGAACGAAACAAAGGAACGGTGAGAGACCCCTGAGTCGCCCGCCGAACTGATGAATCTAAAAAGAGACCGGGTTCCGTAAGGAGCCCGGTCTTTTTTTGCGCCCATCCTGAATAACTTACGCAGCCCACGAAGACCGCCGCGCCGCGACGTTGAAAAAATGCCTCACTTGCGCAAGCAGCGGGGTAAACTAGCAGGCTCGACCTGTCGCCGCTCGTTTCCCGTCTACCTGCTCGCCTACTCCGCTATGTCCGACACTTCCGCGACGAATCCCGCCGCCGTCACGCTCCCTTCCGCGGGCATTCGGGGCCTCGTCAGCTATCTGATCTTCCTGCATTTCTTCTTCCTGCTCGTCGGCATCAAGTCGAGTACCTCGTCGTCGGGGCTGGATCAAGATTTGCGAAATAAGGTGCCGGGCCTCAGGTCGTATCTCCAACTGCTGGGTATGGACCTGTCGTACATGTTCCATCTGACGCACTACGACGGCCTCGATAATCTGCAAGACACCGATCACTTCGTCGAGGCGGAGATTCGCCAAGCCGACGGCACGACTAAGACCGTCGTCTTCGGGCAAGGGATGTTCCCGGGCGTCCGTGCCCGACGCTTCGAGCGACTCGCGTTCGTCGCCTCGTACAGCGCCGAAATCGGCAACGAGAATAATGTCAGCTTGCTGACCCAGGCGATCGCTCGCCGGATCATGCTGGAAGAAGGGACTCGCGACCTGACGATCAAGCTCCGCCGCCGCCTGCCGCAGAACCTGATGCTGAAGATCGACACGCCCGAGGGAAAGTTGGCCCACAGTCGTTCGCCCGACGATCCGGTCTACTTTCCGACGATCTACGAAGCACGAGCCTTCATGAACGAGGAAGGGGAAGTGAGCGTCGCGCAGATCAAGGCCGCGTACGACACGGCCGCTCCGCAAGGAACGACCCCACAACCCGGCGCTTCGCCGACCGGTACCGCCGCACCGCCGAACGCAACGCCGACCGGCACCGCCCCTGCGGCCGTGCCGTCGGCGACGAAGGCCGGCCTCCTCAGCGGTCCCAGCTTCCCCAGCGTGCCGGTGCCGACGACGTTGCCGACCTCGACGCTCCCTACTGCGACGCCGTCTCCGACGGCCGTCGGCACGCCGACCGGAGGCGTGAAGTAACATGAGCACGATTCCCACGATGAACGAACGCGGCTCCGACGAACGTGCTCCCGACAACCGGGGTTACTTTGCGACCCTCTTCTCGCGCTTCGGCGCGGGCTGGAACCTCTTTTGGTTCACGCCCGCCGATCCGCTGCCGCTCGGCGTCATGCGGATCGCCGTCGGTTTGATCGCGTTCTATCTCGTTGCGACGTTCGGCCTCGATCTCCGCCGGTTCTTGGACCCACAAATCGGGCTGCTGCGGATCGAAACGGTTCAGCTGGTCCGCACCGGCATGCGGATTTCGTATCTCGACTACGTGACCGACGCCGCGACATTGCAGATAGTGCACTACGCCGGTCTCGCGATTTTGGCGGCGTTCGTCGTCGGCTTTCTGACGCGGATCACGTCGGTCCTGGCCTGGATTGTGTTCCTGTCCTACTTCCATCGGGCTCCGATGCTCACGAGCATCGCCGAGCCTGTTGTGGCCGTTTTGATGATGTACCTCTGCCTCGGCCCGTGCGGGGCGACGCTCTCGCTTGATGCCCGACTCCGCCGTCGCCGCAACCCGCAAGCGACCGCGGCGATGCCGACTTGGGGGGCGAACGTCGTCTTACGGCTGATCCAAGTTCATACGGTCCTGATCTACTTCATGATGTTCTGTGGCAAGACGCAGAACAATTTCGCCTGGTGGAACGGCACGGCCGTCTGGTGGTTGATCGCCAAGCCAGAGTCGGCCCTGCTCAACTTGCGGTGGATGGCCGACGCTCCGTACCTGGTCAACCTCTGGACGTCGGCGATCATGTTCTTCGAGCTGGCGTTCCCGTTCCTGGTGTGGAACCGGACCGCCCGGCCGCTGATGCTCGGTCTGAGCGTGGTCATGTGGACCGGAATCGCCGTGCTGACGGGCCTCGTGCCGTTCGCGCTGGCGATGTTTGTGGCAGGCCTATCGTTCGTCTCGGCCGACGGCTGGCGAAAGCTCTGCGGTCGTCGCGGTTAGCCGCGATCCGCAAAATTCATTCGACGCACGAACGCATCGGCGTTATCTTGCGCGTAGCTGCCGCCATTCGTCCCGCCTATTTCACGTCCGTATTGAAGGAGCCCGCCATGGATGCTGCACGCCCGGTGGATTGTGCCGACTGTCGAGAAGTCGATCGTCGCGGTTTCTTGGGAACGTTGGGAGTCGGTGCGCTCGCCGGCGGTCTGCTCCCCGGCATCGCGCGAGCCGCCGAGCCG
>CAMCTH010000318.1 GCA_945877965.1 Planctomicrobium piriforme
CAAGCGTCCGCAAACGCCTTTCGTTTTACGGCCCCGCGCGCCGCAAACTTCTTTCAGTATCCAGCCACTCTCGCGGCCTAACTTCTGTCGGGCACGTCTACTTAGATAATGACGAACGAGCTCGTTGGTTTATTTGCGATTTAACTTAAATGGATGCCCGGCTGGAAGACAATGCAATGGGAACGTCGCGTCAAACGTCGCGCAGCAGACCAGGCTGCGGCAGGTTGTACAGTCCGTCGGCGGAGGGAAGCGTTCGAGGAATCGTTTTCCAATCGACGATCGCGTCGGGTCCCAGCACCTTGTCGCTGCGGAAACCTTCGTCCCAAGTGACGGTGCGGCCCGAGTACGTTGCCATCCGCCCGAGAATCGCGGTCATGGTTGCTTGCGCGCCGGTCTCAGCCTCGTTGTGCGGAGTGCCGTTGACGATGGCCGCGAAGAGTGCGTCGTGCTCGCGTTGATACGGATTGATGACCTTCTCGTTGCGCGGTGGTCGCGGAAAGCTCCATTCGTCGGGCCCCAGAATCTTGCCGCCGCCGACGTCGGCCTCGCCTTTCGTGCCGACGACGAATTCGCCGACCAGCGGCTCGCAGCCCGGCATCTGCCGACAGAAGCTGAACATCTTGGTGCCGTCGGCGTACGTGTATTCCACGGCGTGGTGATCGAAAATGTCGCCGTAGTTCTTGCCGGTCCGCATCTGCCGGCCCCCCATGCCGACAGCCGAGACCGGCGTGCTCCCCATGATCCAATTGCAGACGTCGAGATTGTGCACATGCTGCTCGACGATGTGATCGCCCGACAGCCACGTGAAGAAGTACCAGTTGCGGACCTGAAACTCCAACTCGGTCAATCCGTCGTGCGGCACCGGCTGCTTGATCGTCCCGCCGTTCCAATAGCAGCGCAACAAGCGCACGTCGCCGATCGCGCCGTCGCGCAAGCGCTGGATCGTTTCGAGATACTTCGGTTCATGATGCCGCTGCAGGCCGACGCCGACTTTGAGCCCTTTGCTCTCGGCGACTTTGGCCGTCGCCAACACACGGCGTACGCCGGGAGCGTCGGTGCCCACAGGCTTTTCCATAAAGACGTGTTTGCCTTGTTGGACCGCGTACTCGAAGTGATCGGGTCGAAAGCCGGGCGGGCCGCAGAGCAGCACCACATCAACGGCATCAATCGCTTGCTTATAAGCGTCGAGTCCGACGAAGCGCCGTTCCGGCGGGACGTCGACCCGGGCGCTCACCGCTGCAGAAACGCCGCTGGTCGACGACGTGGCTCGGGTCAGCAAGTCGTAGCTTTGCGACAAGCGATCGGCGAACGCGTCGGCCATCGCCCAAAGCTTGACGTTTTGCGAAACTTGCAGGGCGTTGACGGCTGCGCCCGTGCCGCGGTTGCCGCAGCCGATGAGGGCCACTTTCAGCACGTCGTCGCCGGCCGCGTGCACGGCGCGCGGTACCGCTAGCGCTGCGACGACGCTCGCCGTCGACGAGTAAGCCAGAAATGTGCGGCGACTCTCGGTGTCAACAAGATGACGCGGCGAGCCCGATGATTTTGATTTCATGACGGCGTCCTCAGATCGGAAGCGTGAAGCAGTTCAGATGCAGTATTCCAACAACTCTTGATCGGCGGTCGTCCCCAGGCGCGGCGCCGGTTCGCCGAGACCGCATTCTTCCAGCATCGTTTGCGCGACGCGGTACGTCTGTTGCCGCAGTTCGGGCACTGCGGTCGTTTCCCACAACGTCCCTTTGATGGGCGGGCCGATGGCGAACAACACCGGCGATCGCCTGCCGTCGCGCTCGCGGACTCCGAAGTCCTCGTCGACTTGCACGCCCATGTCGAGTTCGTCGACGACGACGCGTCCGTCGGTCAGCAGGTTGCGATACAACAGCGACGATCCCGCGGTGAAACTCGTTTGCGGGCCGGTCCCGTTGATGACCAACCCCGCTTCGAGCACGACGTTCGCTCCGCTCGTGCCGGCGACGGTGACGCGAACTCGCGAACCGGCCGAGGCGAGCGCGGCGATTGTTCCCTTGACGATCTGCAGTCGGCCGTCGGTCAGGGCGGTCGTCACCCGCTGATGCACGTCTTGGGCAATTCGATGTCGCAGCACGTTCCACCGCGCGGCGTAGCGGCGGCAGAACTCGCGCTTGTCTGCGAGCGACCAATTCCGCCAGATGCGTTGCGTGTGCGGGCGAAGTTTATCGACGGCGATGGCCGGATTGGCCCCTAAGCCGCGCAGTCGGCCGCAGTGTTCTTCCAGCAGCACCGCCAACTCGTTCAGGCCGAGCGCCGAGGGATCCTCCGGCGGAAACTCGGGGTACTCGATCCCGCGAAAATGAGCGTGCGGCAGCAGACCGTTGCGCGAGACGGCGAAGATCGTGCCGCGCCAGTCGAGCGCCGACAAAGTCAAAAAAGCGTCGACCGTCGTCAGGCCCGTCCCCAGCAGGACGACGTCTTGATGACGATCGGGGAGGCGACTCTCCCAGTCGTGCCACGGCACGTCGATGTAAGCCGGATGCGTGAACGGCGCGCCGTCGCCGGGCATCGCGGCGGGCCGTTGATTGCCGGTCGCCAGCAACACCTTGTCGGCCGCGATTGAATCGCCGTCGGCAAATACGACCGTCGCGCCGCCGTCGCGCAGCGTGATGTTGACCGCTTCCTTGTCGTAGAATTCGATCGATGCCGCGTGGCCGTCGCGAATCGGCCGCGCGTGCCATTGCAGCAACCCACGAAGATAATCGCCGTACACGCGCCGCGGAATGAACGTCTCGCGGAGCACCGCCTCGGGGATGTCCGCATACTCCGTACGGGTTCGCAGCCAGTCGAGGAAATGATTCGGATGATCGGCCAGCGCCGACATGTTTCGCGCTGCGACGTTCAACAAGTGCTCGGGACGCCGCGTGCCGTAGGCCACGCCGCGACCGACGGGAAAGCCGCAGTTGATTAGCGCCACGCGGAGCGGGCCTTCGCTGAGGCGCATGAGGTTCACCGCCGCAATGCTGCCGCAGAACCCGCCGCCGATAATGGCAATCGTATGCATCGTTGCCTCCGTCGCGCCGTTGTTGCGTCGTTAAACCATCGCCGCCAATACTTTTCGCATCCCCTCGAACGGCCGTCGGCCGTGCATCGTTACATAGTTGTCCACCAGCACCACGTCGCCCCTTTGCCACGGCAGATCGAAGGCGAGTTCTTCCGACAAACGAATCGCGACGGCGACGGCGTCGGAATCGAGCGGCGTGCCGTCGCCGAACGTGATCGACTTCGACGGATCGTTGCGGGCATCTTTCCAACCGCAGTAAGCGGCGATCAGTTGGTTAAAGAAAGAACGGCGACCGTCGGGCAGTCTCATCACGGCCGGCAGCACGGGGGTCGTGGCCCGCAAGCAACCGTCGGCCAGCCATTCCCATTCGTAGTTCAAATCGCGGAGTCGCCGCTCGGCCCCGGCGCGTTCGTTCGTCTTCAACGTGCTTTGCCAACTTCGGCCCATGCCCGAGGCGAGGTCGTTCTCGCCCGGCATAACGTTCGAATAGCGCAGGCCCTTCTCCAAGCAATCTTGCACGAACCGCGGGCAGCGCTCGGCAAGACGTTCGAGCAACACGTCGGAACGGCAGAGCGGCGTGGCTCCGCCCTGAGCCGCCGGTTGTTCACAGAAGAAGAAGAGCTTGGCCGGATAGAGCGGCGTCTGCGCCATTTCATGATGAAAGAAAATCTGCACCGTCGGCGGCGCCTCGTTGGCGGTGAAGACCCGCGGCGTGCGATTCATGCGGACCGCGTTCGAGAGGGAATCTTCGTACGTGAAGGCCGGCATTCCGAAGGCCGCAACAAAACGGTCGAAATCTTCCGCCGTTCGTGTGGGAAATCCGCGGAACAACAGCGCCCCGTGCCACGAGGCCTGCCGGCACAGCGATTCGCTCTCCTTGGCGAGCCATTGCTCGACGGCTTCCAATGAGACCGAGGGCACGCTGCACTCGAGGACCAGCGGAAACGGTTCGCCGCCGTGCATTTGTTGGCCGCCGACGACCGCAGGCGACGTCTGGACTGCACTTTGAATCACAGGTCTCTCTCTTGAAAGGGGCTCTTCGTAGATGGGAACCAACGTGCGCAACGCACTTATCATCGAGCCGCAGATCGCGGTGGCTAACGTCCCGGTACCCAGTGGTGAAATGCCAAAGCCGCGGCGCCGATCGCACCGGCGAACGGCCCCAACGTCGAGCAAACAATTTTTTCGCCGTCGATTCCGCCCGGCAACCGCCCCACCGTCTGCTTCAAGGCAGTGAGGTAGGTCGCACTTTCGACGAGCGGTCCGGCGAGCACGATTCGTTCGGGATCGAACAACAGCGCCAGTTGGTGGGCGATCCAGCCGTGCACGCGGGCCGCGCCTTCCATCAACTCGACGATGGCCCGATCTCCTTCTTCGACCGCGGTCAGCAATTCCGTCACCGAGGGGAGTTCACCCGTCTCGCGACCTTGCCGTCGGTTTAATCGCGAGGCCGCCGCCGAGAGGATCGCCGTCAGGGACGCCGTGTCTTCGATCGTGCGAACGCCGCCGTTCAGCGCGTCGGCGTGAGGATACGACCAGCGGCCGATTTCGCCGGCCAGGTTGTGCGCTCCGGCGAGCAGCTTGCCGTCGACGATGATTCCGGCGCCGATGCCGCTGCGTATTCCCAAACACACCAAATGCCGCAGGCCCTGGCCGCGACCGCACCACAGTTCGCCGAGCGCCATGGAGCGAAGATTGTTTTCGACGAACACCGGCACGCGAAACTTCGCAGCCATCCGCGGACCGACGGCGACGTTATGCCAATCGCGGATGAAGTCGTAGCGCAGCGACAGGCCGCGGTCGGCGTCAATCGGCCCCGGCACGCCGAGCCCGATGCCGAGCACATCTTTACGTTGCGAGCCCGCCACTTCTTGAATCACTTCTTCGATCAGCGTCAGCACGCGCTCTGTGCCCGAGCGGGCCGGGATCGTACGCCGCACCTGAACCAACGGCTGCTGTGCGAAATCGACGGCGACGGCCATGATTTGTCGCGCGTCGAAATCGACGCCGATGAACCGGCCTCCCTCGGGATTAAGCTGCAACAGAATCGGCGGTCGCCCGTGTGTGCGAGCGGCGGCCGTCGTCTCGATCAGGAACCGATCTTTTAGCAGACGTTCGACGTAGATTCCCGCGGTGGAAGGAACGAGTTCGAGTTCACGCGCCAAGTTGACGCGCGAGATGGGGCCCTTGCCGCGAACGACGCGCAGCAGTTTCGATTCCAGGCCGGCGACCGCCTGGGGCTTCCGGATCACACGTTTCACAGCAGACTCGCGCGAGGACTTCATGCGGGCAACGGTTGGTCTTTGGTCTCGGGAAGAAAACGAATCACAATCAGGCCGAACAGAAAGATGAGGCTCAGCAGCGTCACCGCCGCGCGGAGGTCGAGTACCGCCTTGAGTTCCGCCGACAGCAACAACACGATGCAAGAAACGATTCGGCCGCCGTTGAAACAAAAGCCTGCGCCGGTCGCGCGCAGATGAGCCGGAAACAGTTCCGGGAAGTAAATGGCGTAACCGGCGTGCATGCCGAGCGTGAGTCCGCCAAAGAGCGGTAACAGCAGCAGCAACTGGGTGTAATCGGTCGGCACGTAGCAAGTGATGGGGACGATCACCAAGGCCAAGAGGTGCGCGACCGTGAACGCGCGGCGCCGACCGAAGCGGGCACACAGCGGACCGAATGCCAACAGACCGACGCCGCCCCCCGCCGCCTGCACGATGCCGTAAGCGAATTTGGCCTGCTGTTGCGCCGACTCCGGCGACACGCCGTCTTCGAGCAATCGCTGCTCGGCCAGCTTTTGTCCGGCGACCGTGACGCCCCAGAAAGCTCCGAGACCGACGGCCGCCAACAGCATCCCGGCCACAGCCCGCGTCCGCCACCGACGATCGCCGAGCAGTTCAATAAGGCTGCCGCCGCGCGGTACAACACCGCCCGAAGTCGCGGCGGTGCCGCTCCACGCGGCC
>CAMCTH010000319.1 GCA_945877965.1 Planctomicrobium piriforme
GACGGCCGATCACCGAGAGCTTGATCTCTTCGCGCAGCAACACGTTCCGCTCTTCGACGAGATACTGTTCGAGCAAGTGCATCAGGAAATCGAGTTCCTGCTGCGGCCGCTTCCAGTTTTCGCTGCTCAGGCAGTAGAGCGTGAGTTGCTCGATCTTGAGCCGCGCGCATTCTTCGGTGATCGCCCGCACGCTGGCGACGCCGCGACGATGGCCTTCGATCCGCGGCAGTCCGCGACGCTGGGCCCAGCGGCCGTTGCCGTCCATGATGACGGCGATATGCCGCGGGCGGCGCTCGGCCGGAATGTCGGCAAGCGGGCCGGCGGCGGGATCGACGGCAGTCGGCGGCACGGCGAGTCGGAGCCTCGTAGTAGAACGCTAGTTGCGGGGGCGCTAGTTGCTGGGAGCGAGGACCGGCGTGCGAGCGGCCGGCGGGGCGAACTCGCACTCGGGATGGAAAATCGTTTGCGCGCGATCCGGTCCGACCGACGCGATCTGCACCGGGCGACCGACGACTTCGCTCAGGCGACGCAGATAAGCGAGTGCGTTCTTCGGCAACTCTTCCCAACGACGCATGCCGGTGATGTCGGTCTGCCATCCGGGAACGGTCTCGTAGATCGGCTTTGCTTCGCGAAGATCGTCGACATGGCTGGGGAATTGTTCCACCCGCTTGCCGTTGATTTCGTAGGCGGTGCAGATCTGAATCTCGGGCAGTTCGCTGAGCACGTCGAGCAGCATGACCGACAGGACGTCGACGCCGCTGAGCCGCGCCGTGTAGCGGGCCGCGACGGCGTCGAACCAACCGCAGCGGCGCGGACGACGCGTGACCGTGCCGTACTCATTGCCGCGATCGCGGAGGTGCTGGCCGATGTCGTTGGCTTGTTCGGTGGGGAACGGTCCGCCGCCGACGCGGGTGCCGTACGCCTTGACGATCCCGATGACGCGGTTCAAGTACTTGCCCGGCACGCCGCTGCCCGACGAGATGCCGACGCCCGAGCTGTTGCTGCTCGTTACATACGGGAACGTACCGTGATCGACGTCGAGCAAGGCTCCTTGTGCCCCTTCGAACAGCAAGCGCTGGTCGTTCTCGAGGGCGTCGAGCAAGTAGGCGGTCGTGTCGGCGACGTACGGCTTGAGTCGCGCGGCGTACCCGCGATAGTCGGCGATGATTTGATCGGCATCGAGCGGCGTGAACGGCGTGCCGGCCGCGAGCAGCGGGAACAGCGAGTTCTTGTCGGCTGCGACGCTTTTGACCTTCTCGGCGAAGTTCGCGCGGTACAAGTCGCCCAGGCGGATGGCGTTCGTCCGACCGACTTTGTCGCGATAGCAAGGGCCGATGCCGCGCTGGGTCGTGCCGATCGCTTCGCCGTTCTTGCTGGTCCGGGCTTCGTTCAGGCGGTCTTCTTCCAAGTGCCACGGGAAGATGACGTGCGCGCGATCCGAGATCATCAGGTTGTCGCTCACCTGCACGCCGCGCTGCACCAGGCCGTCGATCTCGCCCAGGATGCTCGGCGGGTTGAGGACGACGCCGCCGGTGATGACGCTTTTGACCCCGGCGTTCAAGATGCCGCTGGGGATGAGCGAGAGCTTGTAGGTCTGTCCGCCGGTGACGACGGTGTGGCCGGCATTGGCTCCGCCCGCATAGCGGACGACGACGTCATGCTGTTCGGTGAGCAGGTCGACGATCTTGCCCTTGGCTTCATCGCCCCATTGCAGCCCGATAACGCAGGTTCCCGGCACGGTTCGGCTCTCGCACGCTGATGTGGTTCGTAACGGCCCAAACCCAATAATCTACGCGAGCAGGGCCGAGGCGACAAGGAGCGGGCCAGGGTATGGCAGAATGCCCTGAACGACGAGAATAACTACAATGGCTGCATGGAACTTTCGGTTTCTTACCGCCGTCGCGTCGTCGCGATCGTTCTGATCAGCATGGCGATGGCGTTTTCTCTTGAGGCGTACTTCGAGTTCAGCGACGGTCGCAAAGTCGCGGCGATTTCACTGGCAGCCCTGTCTGTGACCGTTGTGGCGGCAGCGTTGCTCTGCGACTCTGCACGCTTCGCGGCGTACTTTGTGCAGCGGCCGATCGTCGTCGCCGTGCGGAAGCGAATCCCTTTTCCGACAGAAGTCGGCCCGTGGCTCGGCGCACTGGTCATGTTCGCCGCGGCCGCGTCTTGCTATGTCTACAGCACTCAGCCGAACTTCGCGCTACTTTCCATTGCGAGCGAATCCGCGGCAGTGCTGCTCGTCGTATCTGGCTTCGGAGTGTTGCTCGATCACCACCGTTGGGCCACGACCTACGCTGTGTGGGCCGGCTTTCTGTGCTTCGTCGTCCGCGGCGGCTTGCTCGAAATGTTGCATTTATGCTTTGCCAGCTTCTGGGGACTCGGCTTCTTGCTCATGTTCCTGCCACTATTCCTGCTGGCGCTCATCTACTGGATGGTCTGGCCAAGACGATGAGCGGGCGAACGACGCGCGGTCGCGCTTCAGCCTCGCGGAAATTGTCGGCAGTATTCGTACAGCGTCATCGCCGTCGCCGTCGCGACGTTCAGCGCGTACGGCAGGCCGAACATCGGGATCTCGACGACGCGGTGGACCAGGCGGAGCGATTCTTCGTCGAGGCCCGAGCGTTCGTTGCCGACGATGAGGGCCGTCTTGCGCTCGAATTGAAACTCGAAGATCGATTGCGAGTCGGTCGTCTGTTCGAGGCCGACGAGCTGATACCCCTCGGCCCGCAGTTTCTGCAAGACCGGCGGCAGCGTGCGATGCGAAACCAACTCGACGCCCGACGCTTCGGTGTCGTCGCCGTCGTCGGTGCTGTTGCGGGCAATTTTGTCGACGATCCGCGCCGGCCCGGTGGCGATGAGCTTACGAATCCCCATACAGCCGGCGGTCCGCACGATCCGCGAGAGGTTGATGTTGCTGCGGAGCGGCGCGCAAGCGACGATCAATTCTCGCGGCCGCTCCAACTCGACGAGCGGCTTATGACGTTGCTGAATGAACTCGGGCATGACGGCTCGACGACGGCGGGCGGGACTCGTGTGCGGCAAGAAACCGCACACGAGTATAACGCGATCTTCGCCGCTTTGCAGACGATGCCGCCGCCGGGAGTCTAGGTTTCCGGCGGTCCGTCGACTTGGGCCGTCTGATGCCCGGCGGGCAACTTGCGATGCAATTCGTACGAGAACGCACCGATCAACTCGCCGCGGCGGGCCGAGTGGCAGCGGAGGCATTGATTGCCGGCCCGCAATGCCCCGACCATCCGCACGACGCCGTCCGACTCTTCGATTACAACGTCTTGGTCGGTACGCAACTGGGCCAAGGCGCGAGTTTCGAAATCGTCGAGCAGGCGCGTGTCGGCCGTTTTCAGTTCGTCGGCTTTCGGCAAGTTGGCCGTTACATAGACGTGCGGGCCGGTCGGTTTGAGCATGCTCACCAAGTCCAAGTGTTCGAGCGACCAATCGCCCACCGGCGACTTGTTCGTGCCCAAAGCGGGCATGCTTTGAAAGGCGTGCGGCTCGAATCCGGCCACGTGCTCGCGATCTTGCACATGTCCGAATCGTTCCGGATTGAGGAAGTCGCGGGCGCCTTGGTCATGGAATTCGCGCAGAGCATAGAACGGCGTCGACGATTCGCTCGGCGAAGGTTTCGGTGTGTACTCCGGCGTCGGAGTGGGCTTCGGATGACTGCACCCACTTTGCGGCGGCGGCTCCGACAACGAGATCGAGCGCGATTCGGGCAACGCAATGACCGTGTTGACAAATGTGCTGATTCGCGAGCCGCCGAGCAGGGTTGCGGCATGACGATCGGAAGCGGTCCGATGTAATCGAGCTAACGAGGCGCCGCGGTGGGTGTATTCGCCGCGCGACTCCGACTCTTGGAGGTTGCTCTCCACTTCGGGAGCCAATTGGATCGCAACCGCGGCCGTTGCCGGCGCTTCGAACTGCGGTTCCGCAACGTTCTGCGGTGTGCGCTTCGTTTCGTATGCCAAGCGATCGGAAAC
Organism: Planctomicrobium piriforme; assembly: GCA_945877965.1. GTDB lineage: Bacteria > Planctomycetota > Planctomycetia > Pirellulales > PNKZ01 > CAMCTH01. Next base: position 3,999 of record CAMCTH010000319.1, read on the forward strand.
CGGCTGCAGCGGAAACTCAGCCCGGAGGACGGCGAGTCGTCGCGCCTCATGAAGTGCGTCGTTGATTACGATGCCGAATGCCGCGCAAGCGGCTGCAACGGCGACAAATCGACGCGACCAGGTTTTGCCCCCCATCCCAGCGAACAGCACCAAGAGGACGGCCGTAAACGCGACTTGCAGCAGCAGAATCTTCGAGATCATCAGGCATCCCAGCAGGAATGCGACGAACAGAATCCCGAAGAGCGAACGGAAGGGGCGAGGACGGCTCGATGCCATCCAGACGGCGGCCAGCAACATCACCGACGGAACCAACCACGGCAACAGGAGTCCGATCATGACGCATTCCTCCGGCTAACAGAGATGCCCCACGGCCCGTGCTTCCCCTTATCTTAACGCCGTCGAGAACAAAATCGTTACGCGCTCTTTTACGCGTTGAGAACCGTGCCCTGCTTCGACCGGCGGACTGGCTGGACACTTAGTCGCGCCGCGTGCGAACGAGTTATTTCCGCGCCGGGTCGAAGCTGAGCAGATACTTTTCGAAGCGAATGCGGCGTTCGTCGTGCGGGATGTTGGCGAACAGCAGGTCGAGCGATTGTTCGAACCGCTGCGGCACGAGCCGATAGAAGTTGTGCTTTCCTTCGCGGCGGAGTTCGATCAACTCGGCGGCGCGCATCAGGGCCAGGTGATGGCTGACGGCCGGCTGGCTTTGCTCCAGCAGGTCGCAGAGCGCGCGAACGTGCAACTCTTTGGTCCGCGTGAGATAGAACAAAATGCGGAGCCGCGTTTCGTCGGCGAGCAGTTTGAAGACTTGCACCAAGTCTTGAACGACCTGCTCCGGCGCGGCGGGCAAGTCGAGCGCGACGACGTCCGAATCGTGCGTAGTGGGGGAAATCATCATGGCTGCGTTAGGCTCCCGATCGGAGGAAGAAGTGGATCGGCCGACGAGACGTAACGCATCGACACCGCTCGTCGCACACCGTGTTGATCGGTGCCGTCCGTCGTTCGCAACGCCGTGAAAATCCACGGCGCGACGACGACCCGCAGCGGTCGTATCCGCACACTCGCCGAAACATTCATAAGTAAGACGTGTTGATCGGCAGTCGACTCAGGGCGAAGGAACCTCGCCGCAAGAAGTGATTTGAGTCTTCTGTGTTCGACCCCCATTCTAGCGAGACAGATTGGAATGGCCAAATGAATCGTCTTTTTCGCACCCGGGCTGAGCGGCGTAAGTCGTTGCCATCGTTGGGGAATTTGCGTGGAAATGGCGCGGCAAAACCGCTAGGTTGACGCCTTCGCGACACCCGCGACCGCCGCCGCTTCGTCCCGCCGTTACCTCCCCGCTCGAGTCATGCCGAACCTGTTGCTACGTAATCTGTTACCGCTGACGGTCGCCGCCCTGTTTGTGGCGGCTGCGGTCTGGGCGGTATCGCACGAAACGCTGCCGCCGGCCGATCTGACGCTCTGCAACGGGACCGAGATCAAAACGATCGATCCAGCGACGGTCACCGACCAGCCTTCCGGCCGGGTGATCGACGCGATCTTCGAAGGACTCTGCCGCCGCGACCCGTCGGACCTGCACCCGATCCCGGCCGTGGCCGAGCGGTGGGAAATCTCCGACGACCTCAGGGTCTACACCTTTTACCTCCGCAAGAACGCGGTCTGGTCCGACGGTTCGCCCCTGACGGCCGAAGACTTTGCTTACTCGTTCCGTCGTTTTCTTTCGCCCGAGACAGCCGGCGAATATGCCTATCAGTTTTGGTACGTGAAGAACGCCAAGCGGTACTCGACCGGAGCCGTCGAAGTCGGCGAGCCGGTGGAGATCGAATTGCCGCGAGCGCCGGGGGTGAAGAACACCGTCCGGGGCGAAGTGCTGTACGGTGTATTGAAAGAGATCGTCGCGCACGGCGAAGACAAGAAATCTTATCGCGTCGAAATCGCCGGCCGCATGCGCGAGTTTGTCAAAGC
>CAMCTH010000320.1 GCA_945877965.1 Planctomicrobium piriforme
CGCGTCCGGGGTCCCCTGGAAGCTCCGCAACATGGTGATGAGTTCAGGATCGGGCAGATGGTGGATTTTCGGAATCCGCGAGCGGTCGCTGTCCGGCGCCGGCGTCGCGGCGATCAGTAGTCGCTTCGGCAAACGCTTGCCAGCGCGCCGTAATGCCCGCGCGGTCTCGAACGTTAGCAGACCGCCCAGACTGTAGCCGAAGAAGTACGTTGGCAGATCGTCCGAGAGTTGTAGCGATTCATAGGCCGCGACGATCCCTTCGACCGCATCGGCCAAGTTGCGGATCGGCGTCTCGCGCATCCGGTTCTCGCGCCCCGGCATCTGCAGGGCGTACAGTTCGACCCCTTCGGGCAGCGCTGCCGCCCAGCCACCGAACAGGCTCGCCGCACTTCCCGCCATCGGGAAGCAGAACAGTCGCACCCGGGGCGTGCCGCGGACGTTGCTGCGAATCCACCACGGCGATTGGACTAACGTTTCGAGCGCCACTAGCGGGTTGCTCCCCACGGCGAAGGTTCGACTCGGCAGGACCGATCTTCCAGTGTAACCGCCGCGGTTCCTCGCACAACGGTACGCTCTCGTACCAATGCCGCCGAACGCTGTGATTTGAGGCGTTTGAGGGCAGGTGGTAACAGTCGGAACGAATCGTCGGTCGCCGCGAGGCTGTTTTCTCAGCGGATTCGAGTAAACTGGGGGTGATGAGCACCCCATCGTCGTACGAATCTCGAACCCACTCCAATGGCCCGCATGCGGGATCGCGCACGCCCCTCTCGCGGCGCGGCCTCACGTTGCTCGAATCGACCGTCGCGTTGGTGGTGGTGGTCGTCGTCGTCATCATCGCGCTGCCAACGCTCGTCAACTTCCGCGAACGGGGCCGACGTTTGGCCTGCGAAGCGAATTTGTTCCGACTAGGTCATGCCGTTTCGAACTACCGGACCGGCGACTCGGCGAACGCCTATCCGTCGGGAGCGACGTATCATCGCGACGACGGCGGGACCTCCTGGTGGCTGGCGATTATGCCCTTCGCCGATATGCCCGACGTGGCGAAGCAGTGGCAGAAGAACCCCGAGGGGGGGCACTTCAACGGCGAAGCGCAGAACCCGAACTTCCCGCTGGCCGACGGTCTGCGGCAATCGATCTTTCAATGTCCGTCGAGCCCGCTGCCGCCGACGAACGACCCCCGCTTCCACCTCAACGGTTCGAACCGCCGCATGTTGGGTGATCGCGAACCGGCAGGCGTCGCCGTGCCGACGTACGCCGCCGTCGCCGGGGGCGCGCCCGATGCCCGGGATATCGACCTCGGCAAGTTGACGAACCAGCCGCACGGTCGCAACACGGCCGACGGCCGCTACGGCATTCTCTCCGGGTCGGGCGTCATGCCGGTGAACGACCGCATCGCCGACGCGGCAGTCCGCGACCCGAAAGCCAAAACGATTATCCTCGTCGAACAGTCGGCCTACGGCCGCAACGACGCCGTCGATCCTCCCGATCTGTACGATCTCCGGAGCGCCTGGCCCAACGGCCTGCTCATGGGGAGCACCGGCGACTATCACAAACTCAGCCCGACGGCCGCCGGTGTTAACGGCGACGGCTCGGCCCGCGTCTGGAACGTCACGACGCTGCGGTACCCGATCAACACCCTGTCGGTGATCGACCGTCCCGGCTTCGTTGTCGACCCCGCTCCACCGCGGGCCGCCAATCCTGATGAGCCTCCCCCTCCCGCGCCGCCGTATCCGCCGGGTGGTTACGGACCGGGTCACAATCACGGCATCAACTCGGCCCATCCCGGCGGGGCGCATGCCCTGATGGCCGACGGCTCGGTCCGTTTCTTCAACGAGTCGCTGGAGTTGTCGCTGCTGCTGATGTTCGCCACCCGCGACGACGGCCTCGACTCGAACGACCAGTAAGCGGCGTTTGAAAAAACGGCGATTCAACGCGTTCGCTCGTCGGCGCAACTGTGCGCCGTGCATGGGTTACAATCGTCGGGCCTACTCTCCTCCTTCACACTCCGACGAATCTCCCGCCATGAACCAACCCGCCGCCGCTAAGAGGCGTACGCTCAAACAAAAGCTCCTCGAAGGGGAAACCGTCTTTGGGACGTTCTTTACGACGGCCGTCTGTCCGTCGATCGTCAAGCACATTCCCGAAGGGACGCTCGACTTCGTCGTCGCCAGTTCCGAGCACACGTCGCTCGATTTGGCCGAGTTCATGCCGCTCTATCATGCTTTGCAGGCGAAGGGGATTCCGTGCCTCGTCCGCACGCATAGCCGCGAGCCCGACGACGTCTCGAAGGTGTGCGACGTATTCGACGGCGTCGTCGTGCCGTACGTCGAAGACGTCGAGCAAGCGAAACGCCTGGCGGCCGCCGCCGTCTATCGTCCGCTCAAGGGCGTGGCGCTCGAACGAGTGCTGAACGAAGGGAAATGGCCGAGCCCCGCGACGCAGAAGTACGTCACCGAAACGAAATGCCCCGACACGCTCTTCATCCCGATGATCGAGTCGGTCCTCGGCGTGGAGAACCTCGACGCCATCTGCTCGATCCCGGGCGTGAACGCCGTGTTCGTCGGCCCGAACGACCTGACGGTGAACATGGGGATCCCGAACGAGTACGACAACCCGGTGTTCGTCGACCTGCTTAAAAAGATCATCGACGTCGCCGACCGCCGCCACGACGCGGCAGGCTGCTGGTTCGGCAAACATGACCCAATGCTCCGCACGATCAAACACGGTAGCCGCTTCATCGTCTACGGCAACGACGGCTCGTTCTTTCAAGACGCCCTCACACGAGCCTTCACGCCTTTGAGACAGGCGATATAGCTGTAATGACTCGTAGGGTGGGGCACAGCCCTCCGCTCGTCTCTGGTGTTGTGTAGTTATTGCGTCACGCAGAATGGCAAGCGGTGGGGCTTTGCCCCACCCGACAAGAAAATGTTCCAGAACTCCCAATCTTTGCCGCATTTGCTCGCGCCGCGGTTGTATTCTTGCGCGGAGCAGTATCGGTGCGAGTTGGAAAAGCTGTTTGAGCCGAGTTGGCATCTCGTCGGGACGACGGCGGAGTTGGCGCGCGATGGGGATTTTGTTTCCGGCGAGGTGTTGGGGCGGCCGGTGTTGGTGCGTAATTTCGGCGGGGAGTTGCATGCGTTCTTGAACGTTTGCACACATAGGCACGCGCTGCTCACGCCTTGTCGGGCCGGAAACTCGCCGAAGCTCGCCTGCCAGTATCACGGCTGGGAGTATCGTTGCGACGGCAGTACCGGGTTTATTCCCGATGCGCAGAGTTTTCGACCGTTGCCCGGCGGTCCCGAGAAACTGCAGAAGTTTCGTGTTGCCGTGCGCGGGCCGTTGGTGTTTGTCGCGGTGAATGAGGGAACGCCGGAGTTGCCGGAGTTTCTCGGGTCGGCGGCGGCGTCGGTGTGCGATCGGTTCGGGGGCGACCGGTGGCGGCATTACGACACGTGGTCGTACGATCTGGCCTGCAATTGGAAGGTCGTCGTCGAGAACACGATCGAGTCGTATCATGTGCCGCTCGTCCATCCGACGACGCTCGTGAAGTACGGCACAGCCGACCAGATCGAGCATGAGATCTATCCGCGGGCGACGGTCATGCACTCGCCGATCCACACGCCGTCGGCCTATCGCACGTTGTTCAACCTACTGACGCCGCGGCTCGAATCGGGGCTGAACTGTGATCGTTATCGACTCGATCACGTCTTTCCGAATCTGTTTCTGATTCCGATCGATGCCATGATGCAGGTGATGGACGTCGTGCCGACGTCGGCCGAATCGTGCCGGTTGACCGTACGGTTGTTCGTGTTGAAGGGAGCCCGGGAGACGTGGCTGACGCGGCGCGTGACGTCGTTTTGGGGCGGGCTCAAGCGGTGGATCATTCGCAAAGTGTTGAGCGAAGACGCGCGGCTTTATCCCGATTTACATCAGGGCCTGAAAGCGAGCCCGTTCCGCGGCACGATTAGCGTGCGCGAAGAATTGATCTTCGCGTTTCAAGATTATGTGCGGCGCGAGTGTGGGTCGGCAGAGAAGTGATTCGCCGCGAAGAACTGGGACGAATTTGATCGCGAAGCCTCTCGGTTCGTTCTTCGATTGATAAACGGGTAATCTTTGAGTCAATCGGGTAGAACAGATGTTGGGCCTTCGTCCCACCCTACGACGCCGCATCACACCCAGCGCACGGAGCATTTTTATGTCGAGCGAAGACGAACTCGTAACCGTGGCGACGTATCGATTTGCTCCGAAGGCGGAGATGGCTCGGGCGTTGTTGGAGCAAGAGGGGTTCGAGGCGTTCGTGGCCGACGCGACGTTGGTGACGACCGATTGGCTGCTCGGCGGCGCCGTCGGACATATCAAGCTGCAGGTGCCGACGCAGCAGGCGGCACTGGCGAACGGTTTGTTACAACGTCATCCGCAGTTGCTCGATCATGGTCCGCTGGGCGACGAAGCGGCCCGCGAGGCCGTGGAGGAGGGGACCCAGTGTTTGGCCTGCGGCGCGTATCTGGCCGAGAGCGACGAGAAGTGCCATGCCTGCGGTTGGACGTATGAGGATCCCGGCGAGGCAAGTGAATAGCGGGACCGCGGCTCAGGAAAAGTCATAGTGTCCGATTCCGAGTGAATTGGGTTGGCGCTGAAAACCCGTTCGTCTGAGGGGATCGCGACCGGCTGTATTTCGCCGGACGCACCTGTTTTTAGGTATTACCCATTTTGGGCCGTGCCAATTTGGCGGGCGGCCTATTCGCGGGGTGGGATGTTGAACCCTTCTGACTAGCATGTCATTAGGTTTTGATATTTTCGTTTTCGCCTGTGCGTACTCGCGTGCCCGCAGATTTTGCCTATTCGCATGCCCGTCTCCTCGTCCCTCATTGCCGTCATGGTGCTTGCGCTCGCGGTCTACCTGGGGACCGCGCCGGCGTCGGCCGATCTGATCGTCGGCGACAATTATGAGACGTACCCCGTCGGGCAACTGGTCGGCAACAACGGTTCGATGTCGGGAGCGACCGGGAATTGGCTCGGCAGCTATACGACGGTCGGGGCCGCTGCGGCGACGAACGTCGCTACCGGCAACCTGAGCTACAGCGGCGGCGCGATCAACGTCAACGGCGGCTCGCCGGATGTGACGATCGGCGGGCCGACGAGTAATTCCGTCTTCGCGCGCCAACTCGATCAGCAGACCGGCACCGTCTATTTCAGCTTTTTATTCAAGCCGATCAGCGTGGCTGGAACCGAAGACGAGTTTCTCCAGTTCATGCTGAACGACGACGCCGACAGTCATTTCAACTCGGCAGCGTTGATTTCGCGCGTCAATTTGGAAGTCCGTAATTCGGGTAGTTCGAACGGCACTTCGACGAGCGCCGGATCGCAGCCCGTCGTGGGTGAGACCTATCTCATCGTCGGTAAGGCCTTCAAGACCGGTTCCACGTACAACCGCCTGTCGATGTGGGTGAATCCGACGTCGCTCACCGAGACGACCCCGAATGCAACTTCGACCACAGACACGTTAACGTCGGCCTTCAATTACTTTTCGTTGCGGACTTCGCAAGTCGGCACCGGCGATCTGTATGCGTTTGACGCCTTACGGATCGGCACCGCATGGAACGACGTCGTCAGCCCGATCAACTATGCGGCCGTGCCGGAGCCGTCGTCGCTGTTGCTGACCGGCTTGGGACTGAGTCTGGCGGGCGTGCGCAAAGGACGTCGTCGCGTCGCAGCCGGTTGGTCGCGTTTGGCGGCCTGGGTTCGCGGTCGGCGCACTGGAACCGGTCTTTCTTGAAGCATTAGAAATGAAATCGCTTGGGCAACTCAACGTGTTCGTCGTCGCAGCCGCGCTGGCGGTCTGCGCTGCGGGCAATCGCGCCGAAGCGGATCTGATCGTCGGCGACAATTTTGAGACGTACACGACGGGCGATCTGAACGGCCAAAACGGCGCGATGAGCGGCGCGACCGGAAC
>CAMCTH010000321.1 GCA_945877965.1 Planctomicrobium piriforme
CGTGGCGACCGTGCCGTGCACGACCGCGAGTCGGGCAAACTCGCGCGGCGGCAGCAACGAGCTTTCGACGTGAATGTGCGCATCGACGAAGCCGGGAATCAGGAACGTCGAGTAGTTCGCATCTTCCCAACGAATGTCGACGATGCGGCCCGCTTGCACGATCATCGAGCCGGGACGGACGCGCCGTCCGAGAACGTCTACGATGTTACCGGAGATGGTCTGCAATGGGGGCCTCCGGATGTTGCTCGAAGAAAGCGGCGCGGTCGACGGCGAAATAGCTCATCATCCGGCCGTAGATATGAGCCTGACGTTGGTAGTGGAGACCGATCTTTTCTAGTACATGATGCGAGGCGACGTTCGGCGGTTCGACGACGGCGACGATCCGCGCGAGCCCGAGCGTGCCGAAGCCGTATCGGACGCTTGCTGCGGCGGCCTCGGTAGCGTAACCGCTTCCCCAGTGGGAGCGTGCAAATCGATAGCCGACCTCAATCTCCGGTCCCTCTTCGAGTTGCTTGAGTCCGCAATCGCCCAAGAGCGCGCCTGTGGCGCGATTTTCGACGACCCACAGACTGAAGCCGAACGAGGCCTGGTGGTCCATCAACTTTTGAATGCGAGCTTGCGTCGCTTCGACAGATGGATCGGCCCCGCTCATGCTGTAGCGCATCACCTCGGGATCGCCGAAGACGGCAAACATCGACGCGGCGTCGTCGAGGCGATAGGGACGCAGCCGGAGCCGATCCGTAAGTAACTGCCAAGTGGAAGACAAGATTTTGCAGGCCTCGGAAAAAAAGACGCGGACACAAATCTTGGCCGTGAGTTTCGCGTCCGTCAAGGATCTCGAGTACAGGCGGACGTAATGGTCTACCGTGCCCGGATAGACGTCGCAGCACCCGGTCGAGCAACTTGGGATTATCGCAGAAACGAACTCAACTGACGGATCAACTCGCGGACCCGACCACGGTAGGCGGATTGTCAATCTTTCCTGCATTTTTGCGAAGCAGGCCGCAATCTATGTTGAGTCAGCGCGACCAAACAGTATCAGCTTGATCTCCGGTCCGGGAGAGATGCTTAGAAGATCGTTCCCAATATCGTTATCATCGGTGATACACTGCCGGCGGATCGAAATCTAAGTCTGCTTTTGAAATAGTGAGGAATTGCAATGAAGAATTCTCTCGCTTCGGTCTTCGTTGTGATCGCCGGCACTCTTACACCGGCGGCATTTGGACTGGCCCCCGTTCTGCCGCTGCCGGGCGGGTTTGAAAATGAAGGCGATGTGCACGTCATCGGCGTCTACGAAGGGGAGTATCCGCCCGGCGTTCGGCACGGCCACAACAATCATCCGCAAGGATCGGTGAAGATCAAGATCGCACAAGGCGCCAAGCCCAAGACGTTGGTGCTCACATCCTACGAGCCGGTGCTCTGGAAAATTGACGCTCCGCCAGGCACGGTCGTGAGAGTCATTGCCGCCGGTTACCACAAGCAAGAGGTAACGGGCCTTGGCAAAGCGACTCCGGTCACCTTAATTTCACACGCTGCCGGCGACGCAGACTATTTCTACGCGCATCAAAAGGCAGCCGATCCCAACGCCGACGCTGAGGAAGCCAAAGCGGTCAAGGAACAGTACGACCGACTTGAGAAACGGGTGAAGCAACTCACCGGTCGAAAGGTCGAACAGTTTCAAGGAGAGTACGCCGGCACGTTGTTTGAAATCCGCTGAGGTTAATGCGGCTCAATCTCATCGCGTTAATCGTTATCGATAGGGTCGTCCGAAACCTCGGTCTATTGAGAACGATCGCATTAACGGGGTCCGGTGGCCTTGTTGATCAGCAAGCGGAGTTTCGTCGCCGGGCCGGGCTTGCCGGCGAGGATGTCGGCCTCGTTGGTTTTTGCCAACAGAATCTCGCGCGCCGACGTTCGGCCGTGATCATAGATGATGCGGAGCTCTCCCTCGGGCGTTTCGACGGCGTCGGGGTACGACACTTGCGTGCGATCGTCGAGGAGCATCCGATGCGGCCAGGTCCGGCCGTCGTCGTCGGAAAGCATCGCGGTCAGGTGGCTGCGCTGCAAATAGATCGGCACGTCGCGCGAGAAGCCGACGTGATTGATCATCAGCAACCGTCCGGACCGCAGACGCCGCACATGAAATCGCGCACCCGGTCCTTCGATGGCCGAGCGGATCGGCGGGCTCCACGTCACGCCGCCGTCCGTCGATGTGGTTTCGCACACGCCCCCTTCGATCCGCATTGGCATCCACAGCGTGCCGTCCTTTCGTTCGACGATCATATGCTCCATGCCGCCGCCGGTCGTTTTGCCGGTCCAATCGGCGTTGCGACCCGGCGCGCCGCCGATCCATTGGAAGCTCCGACCGTCGTCGGTCGAGCGGACGATGCCGGCCCCGTGCTTGCGGTCGTACCAATTCGCGACCGGCAAGAGCCACGCGCCGTCGCGCAACACGGTCGGCTTTTGCAGCATCAGGCCGTCGCAGATTCGAATCGGCGGCGACCACGCCGAGTCGGCGCGACTCGGATCGTCGCAGATTGAGAGCCACACGCCCCACCGGCCATCGTGCAGATGCCGCGTCGCATCGTTCTGCGTGTAGAAAAAATGAAGCCGTCCGTCGGGCGCGGTCCAGAGACAAGAGTCGGACGTCCGCACATTATTCGGAGGATCGACGACCAGCACCGGTTCCGTCCAGGTCGCGCCGTCGTCGCCGCTCGTCACGACGACGACGTAGTTGTACTTGTCCTCACCGCGACCGCCGGTGTACCAAGTGGCCCAGAGTCGGCCCGACTTGTCGTCGCGAGCAATCCCCGGCACCCCTTGGTAGAGCCGCGCCGACGCTTGATACTCCGGCCCGGGCTTCGTGTTGAACGGCACAACGGCGAGCGCCTCGTCGTTCTTTGTTGTAGTAACTGCGGCGGATTGAACCAGTTCGCCCAGCGACGCGGCTCCCTCGCGGATCATTTTTTCACCGGCATCGGCGGCGAGAAAACTACACTCGCTCGCTCCATAGCCCCCTTCGCGAACAGCCTGGGCCGTTGGAATGTAGACGACGTACGGAGACCCCCGGCCGTTATAAGCCAAGCCGAGCACGAACGTGTTCGCAACTGGCGATGCAGCCGCGAGGTCGAGCTGATGCTGAATAAACGGCTCGCCGGGGATGCCGAAGAGCGCGAGTTGCCCGTCGACGACGACGGTGATCAGACCGACGTCGGTCGTCGCCTTACCGTCGCGGTTCGGAATGGTCAGCAGGCTTTCTTTGACTTGGAGCGTCGTCTCAGCATCAGCCGGCTTGACCTTCAGTTCCGACGAAATACTCAGCGCGCGTTTGGCCAGGGCGATGCCGGCCTGTTGCGCGATGTTAAAGCGGTTACGACCGCGGAGATTGTTGATGTCATACGGATCGATGTCGCCGAGCGCCCCTTGCAGGAACATCCCCATGCAGTCGGGGCCGAGTTCCTGTTCGATGTGATCGACCATCGCGCCGGGAAAATCGCGCGACACGGCCCCCACGCCCATCAGCGTGACGGGATGGCACGCGTAGTGCACGACGAGGGCCCGCGGCTTGCCGTGGAGATCGTCGATGCGAATGACGCCGACCGTGGGATCGAGCGGTTGCGTGGGAATGCGATCCGGGTTGGCCCAGAGCATCGTGACCCCCTTGTCGGTCACGAGTCGCCGATTGTGGGCCATGTAAGCGCTCTCGAACGAACCTTTGCCGGCGACGATTCGCGCGGGAAAGAGCTGCTGCACGGCCGTGCCGACGGCCGCGATGATTTTGTCCTCGGTCTGGGCATACCACGGGTCGGCCGAGAGCCCCGGCCAGTCGAGGGTATCGGCCGGCGCCTTGCTGCTGCGGGTCCAATCGGGCGCGGCCGGCGGTTTGATCACCATGCCGCGCGCCGCCTGCCCGGCATGCGTGTGTGTGGCGCAAAGCAGGACGTGATCGACTTTCCACTTCGCCTTGGCTTCGTCGATGACTCGTTGCGACGCAAAGACGATGAGATCGACGGAAACGATGGCTACCGAGGTCTGTTGATTCTTGAGCACGACGACGCGCGCAAAGAGCGGATCGTGCGGCGCGAGCTTTCTCCCCAGCAGATCGATGCCCGAACCGGCGGCCGGGGTGATCTCGACCTTGGCCGTACCGGCATGCAGTTGTGAAGCGACGTCGCCCCGTGCGACGAGCTGTGTGCAGCACAGCGCGCCGACGGCACCGAGACAGAAAAGCGAACGGACGAGAATCATGGGGCAGACCTCGGATTTCATTAGGTTCCCGTCGCAGCGGGAACAGAGTTACGGCTTGGCGGCGGCGCGTTTGGTTTCCGATTCAACCCGCAAGGCCTCGCGGAACTGGGCCAGGGCTTCCGAGTCATTGCCTTGCGAGGCATAAGCGTGGCCGTAGGCGCGTAAGACTTTGATTCGCCAAGTGGCGGGTAAATTGCTCGGGTCATCCAAGCGTTTCAACTCGGCGAGTGCTTCGTCGGCCCGCACCTGATCGGTGAGGATCTGAGCACGAAACAGCGCCGCAGTAAGATTCTGCCAGCCGTGCGAGGCTCCCGTGATGCGCGTGACTTCTTCGAAGCAGGTCAGCGCTTGGGCTTCGTCTTCTAGATTCCGCAGATAGTTTTCACCCCGCGTCAACCAGACCACGATATTCTTGGGATCGATGCCGAGCGCTTGTTTGAGATCGGCCTCGGCCCGTCGGCCCTCTTTCACGATGAAGTAAGCTCGGCCGCGCAGTTCCAGGGCATCGACGGTCTTCTTCATCTCGCCTGCCGGCCACGCGCTGAAATCGACTGGGCCGAACTCGACGATCAACTCCTTCGCCTGCCGTTGCGCAAGTAGCTCGCGCATTCGGCTCAACGCGGCGTCGGGATCCGCTGCGTGAGCCGCGAAAGCCCAGGCGGAGACCAGGAAACCAACGAGAATGCGTTTGATTATGTTGCTCATAAGATGCGCGTCATTGGGTGTGGAAAGACGGGCGTGCCGCCTAGATCAGGATCTCTTTCACGATACGGCCGTGAACGTCGGTCAGGCGGAAATCGCGGCCGCCGTAGCGATACGTGAGCCGCTCGTGATCGAGCCCGAGACAATGCAACAGGGTGGCGTGCAAGTCGTGCGTGTGAACTTTGTTCTCAACCGCTTCATAGCCGTAATCGTCGGTACGACCGAAGGCGAGACCGCCGCGAACGCCGCCGCCGGCCAGCCACATCGAGAACCCATCGTTGTTATGGCCGCGCCCGTCTTGCGTCGGATCGTCGGGAGTCCGTCCGAACTCGCCTCCCCAGACGACGAGCGTATCGTCGAGCAATCCGCGTCGGGCCAGATCGTCGAGCAGGGCTGCGATCGGACGATCGATATCTTGGCAGCGACGCGGCATGTTCTGAGCGACGAAGCCGTGATGGTCCCAATCTTCGTGCGTGATTTCGATGAATCGCACGCCGGCCTCGGCGAAGCGTCGGGCCAACAAACACTGGCGACCGAAGTTGTCGGTGAGCGGCTGATCAATACCGTAGTCGTCTAGCGTCGCTTTCGTCTCGCGTGAGAGATCGAGCAAACGCGGCAGTTCTCCCTGCATGCGAAACGCCAACTCGAACGACTCAATCACCCCTTCGAGCGGACCGTCGGCCGGCTGATCGACGACGGCCGTGCGATTCATTTGCTGCAACAAGTCGAGTTGACGACGCTGCGCGGCGACGTTGAGGCGCGGACTCGTCAGATTGCCGACCGTCGCTTGCTTAATGCTCTTGGGCGACTCGCCGATCGACGTCGCTCGATAGACGGCGGGTAAGAACGCGCTGCCGTAGTAACGACTCCCCCCCAAGGCGGTCAGCGGATTGAGAGCGATGAACCCCGGCAGATCGGCGTTCTCGGTTCCCAGGCCGTACGCGACCCACGAACCCATCGACGGGCGAATGAATTGGAACGAGCCGGTGTG
>CAMCTH010000322.1 GCA_945877965.1 Planctomicrobium piriforme
CGCGATGCTGGCCGAACTCAACACCGGATCGGAGCCACCGCAATGACACGAACTCCCAAGCGAACCCGAACGAGACGCGGCGACTCGACGTCTTGAGCCGCGCCATCGGTGGAGCGTACCAACCGGCGGGAACGGTCTTGCTCATCGACAGCAGCGGAATTCACCGCGGCAGCCCGATTATCTCGGGCCGTCGTCATGCGCTCACGAACTATTTCTACGCTCCAGCTACAATTGAGAGGCTGCGCGCCGCTGGAAAGTTCGTCAACTACTTTGTGAATCGCCAATAGCAAGCCGTGCGGCTCAAAACCCGGCATTATTCGATTCGGATCATCGCCGGTTCCGTGATTGTCTTACAGTAGCTTTCGAACTACTAACCAATCGCTATCGCAGCCTTGGCGTGGCGTTCCGGGACGCAAACGGGCAGCGACGGCGACTACGGCGGAAAGACGATTTTGGACCGCCGCCGTCGCCTTCTGAAAAAAGTCGCTGGGAAGCCGGCGAATCAACTGATCGGTGCGACGACTGACGGTGCGCCCCCAAAAGTGCTCCAATTCGCCGCCCGTGATTTCTCGTTCCAGCAATTCGTAGCCGGAAGGTATTTTCGCAGCAACCCGATCTCCCAATCCCGCAGGAACCGTCATCGCGACGCGGCCGCCCGGCTTGATGAACCGAAGCAGGTTGACGGCCGCATCGGGGATCTGATCGTCAGGCAAATGGCACATCGTGCTCGTCGATACGAAGGCGTCGAGCGACTGCGGAACCAACGGCGGAGAACGCACGTCGGCAAGGACGCCGAATTTAATCTGGCCTTTCCGCAGGCCGGCTGTGAGCGACGGCGGCCAAATGTCCATCGCTAGGTAACGGCAATGTGAAAAACATCTTGCAAATTCACCGTCGTTGCAAGAAAGATCGGCGACGATGGAATCACGCGATAGGCTACTTCCAAATCGCTTGAGCAACTTGCGCAACTGTATTTGCGTCGGGCTCAGGGCCGCTTTCCGATGATCCGTCAAATTGATCATAGGGCCGAGGAACGGGCTCATCGCCGCCAATTCGGTAGGAGTGATCGGCAACAGATACGCAAACGGGCCAACGAGACCGTAGGGTTCGGCATCGCTCAGGTCATCGAACGAACGGTGTGATTTCAGTGACGTTGGCGCATTCGTTCGTGGGCTGCCAAGTACCGATCGAGCCCAATCCGGAAAAGGTTGACGCATCGGTTCTGCTGCGGCGTCCTTGAACAAGATTGGCTGCTGGCTCATTAATTTTTGACTCGGCGGCAGTGCATTAGTCGGAACTCTCTGCATCGCCCGGTTCGTTCGGGAGATCGCAGTAAGCCCTGTAGCATCATTAACTTAGAAACTTCCACTCTAATAACGCCCATATCAACCGTCTACTAGATCGCGACATTTTTTTCGCCAGCTTCGGTAGTAGCCCTCATAGATTGCGCAACCGATCACAAGAACGCGGATAAGACGAAGTTGCGTCAACGGAGTTTCTGTCGATCAGGTCATGCCCCGTTGCACGGAATGCCAATGGCGAATCTGTGGTTTATGTTCGTCTAGGACGCCACTGCAACGTCTACTACACGACCCAATAGATAGCAGAGTTTGCCGTCGCCGCCGCCTACTGCGCCAGCGAAATCCCCATTTACGTCAATCGTCCGCTGAACGCATGCTGCGCGAATCATCACCACGGCAAAGTTAACACCGCTCGCATCGAAGCGAACGGCATTGGCCATTTCGGAGTGACAAAACACTTGGGAATGCGCGTCGCCAGCCTCTCGCATCGAAAATACCGATTCTCGAATTTGAGCTCATTTTTTGCGGACGGATGAGATCTGAGACTGTCTCAATCCGTGTCGACTCCCATAGACGTCGATATTACTCGGGATTACGGACAATACTTTGCCGCCAACGAATACAGCGGTGTTGAGCCAGTTCTTCGAAGCGCACGTCTACAGAGTCAGCCCTCGGCAAAGCATGCCAACCGAAACAAGAGCAAGAGAAGACGCCACCCGCAGTGACTAATTCTACGCGTCCAACCAATTCCTGGGCTTCACACACCTTGCTTTTCTGTAATATACTACTCAAGCAAAGGTTTCTTAACGCTAGCTGACCACAGCTTGGGCAATTCGGGCGTATTTGCACACCTAATAGCCGCCGGTCCACCTCGGGGTGAAGAACACTTCGCCCACTCGAACAACAAAAGGAGATCGGTTGATGTCCAAAATCAAGCTCGATCCAGCCCGCTCAATCGTCCAAGACCTAACGGCAGGGGTCGTTGTATTTCTCGTCGCATTGCCGCTCTGTCTCGGCGTCGCCTTGGCATCGAACGCGCCGCTGATGTCGGGACTACTATCCGGCATCATCGGCGGCATTCTTGTCGGCTATTTGAGCGGTTCGCATTCAAGTGTAAGCGGACCGGCCGCCGGCTTAACCGCAGTGGTCGTCGCACAGATCGCGTCGCTCGGTTCCTTTCAAACATTTCTCTTGGCGGTCGTTTTCGCGGGTTGCATTCAAATTGCTCTCGGAATTTTGCGAGCCGGCTTTCTGTCGGAGTTTGTGCCTTCAAGTGTCATTAAAGGCTTGCTGGCCGCGATCGGTCTTATTTTAGTTCTGAAGCAAATCCCTCACCTGTTGGGACACGACGCCGACCCCGAAGGGGACATGGCGTTTGATCAACCGGATCATGAAAACACATTCACCGCTTTCGGCGCGATGTTGCAGGACATGCACATCGGAGCGGCCGTCATTGGATTGGTTTCGGTCGCGGTTCTTGTGCTGTGGGACAAAAACAAACGACTCAAGAAATCGCTCGTGCCCGCGCCTTTGATCGTGGTGGTCGTAGGCGTCGCTTTATCGGTGCTCTTTAAAAGGCTCGGCGGTCCGTGGTCGATCGACGCGAGGCACCTCGTGACCGTCCCGGTCGCCGAGAATTGGCAAAGCTTGGCCGGTTTTTTGCTGCATCCTGATTTCAGTCAATGGACGAATCCCGCCGTGTATTCGGCCGGCTTGACGATTGCGTTGGTCGCCTCGCTGGAAACCTTGTTGAATCTGGAAGCGGTCGACAAACTCGACGCGCAACAACGGACGTCGCCTTCGAATCGCGAATTGTGCGCCCAAGGTATCGGAAACATCGTCGGCGGACTCATCGGTGCGATTCCAGTCACCTCCGTGATCGTTCGCAGTTCCGTGAACATCAACGCCGGGGCCCAAAGCAAGCTTTCAGCGATCTTTCACGGCGTGCTGCTGCTCGTGTCGGTCGTATTTTTGCCGCGATTTCTCAATCTAATTCCGTTGTCGTGCTTGGCCGCTATTTTATTCGTGACCGGCCTTAAGCTCGCCAGCCTCGGATTAGTCCGACAGATGTGGAGCGACGGCCGCTATCAGTTTATTCCTTTCGCGGCGACGGTGGTTGCCATCGTCACCACCGACTTGCTCATTGGGGTTATGATCGGTTTGGTAATCAGCCTGGGCTTCATCTTGAATAGCAACCTTCGCCGGCCGATTCGTCGCTTCGTGGAAAAGCATCTCGGCGGAAACGTCGTACACGTTGAACTCGCCAATCAAGTCAGCTTCCTTAACCGTGCAGATTTGAATCGCACCTTGGATTCGATTCCGCGCGGCGGCCAGTTGTTGCTCGATGCGAGGTACTCCGACTACATCGACCCCGACGTTATCGACCTCATTCGCCATTTCAAAACCCAGACGGCCCCTGCGCGGAACATCGCGGTCAGCTTAATCGGGTTCCGTTCGAAGTATCGAATGCCCGACGAGATTCATTACGTCGACTACTCGACGCACGAGTTGCAATCCGCCATTCGTCCTCAACAAGTGCTGCAAATTCTTAAAAATGGTCACGAACGATTCCGTTCAGGGCATCACCTCACTCGTAACGTCGGACGTCAGGTCCATGTGACGGCGCAAGGACAACATCCTCTCGCGGTCGTATTGAGCTGCATGGATTCACGGTCATCGGCGGAGTTGATTTTCGACGCGGGCGTCGGCGACTTGTTTAGTCTGCGCGTCGCCGGCAATATTCTGAGTCGCAAGGTCCTTGGCAGCTTGGAGTACGGCTGTGCGGTCGCAGGAGCAAGATTGATATTGGTCATGGGACACACTCGCTGCGGAGCGGTGACCACGGCCGTCAACATGGCCTGCTGCAATCAACCGGTCGCCGCCGCCACCGGCTGTCAGCACGCCGAGTACATTTTGCAAGACATCCAGGAGTCGATCGATCCGAGTACTTGCCGCACTCTCCCGCAAATGCCGAAGGAACGCCAAGAGTCGTACATTGACGACGTCGCGCGGCTCAACGTGCTCCGCTCCGTTCGCCTGATCGAAGAGGAGAGCGAAACCCTTCGCAATCTCATCCAAGCGGGGCGAGTCGCCGTCGTCGGGGCCATGTACGACGTCTCTACCGGCGAAATCACGTTCCTGCAAGAAGACGCATCGTTGGACTGCCTCACACCAGACGCGAATGAGACGCCGGTGTAACGACCCGCGGACACTTGTTACTTTCCATTCCGTTCCGATATCGCAGCGGGTCGTGCATCGCGGTAGCGATCGAGCGCGGCCTGCAGCTTATCGACGGCCTGGCGATCCTCCTTGGTTAGCCGAGTCGGATCAAGCGACGGCGGGTTGACGTCCCCCGCTCCGACGTCGAACAGCTTGCCGTCGCGCATCAATTTAAGGCGATGATCGCGAGCGAACTCCGCATCTGCTTTCGCTCCGCCTCCGCGAGCATACCAGCAGTAGATCCAATCGCGGGGCGTGCCCGCTTTACCTTGGCATTGCGGCCAGAAGCTGACGCCGTCGAGCGTTAGATCGGACGGCGGTACGATGCCCGACGCGGCGCAAATCGTCGGCAGGACATCGGTGCTATCGACGAGATCGCTCACGACTCTTCCCGTCACGACGCCCGGCCCATTGACGATGAGCGGCACGCGCATGCCACTCTCGTCGGGCGATCCCTTCCCGCCGACGACCGTCCGTTCGCCCATCTGCGAGGGAACGCCCTTGCCGGTGCCGTTATCGCCGACGAACAGAATCAACGTTCGGTCCCGCACCCCTTCGGCTTCGAGCTTATCGACCAGCTTGCCGATCAGCTTGTCCATGTACGTCACCATATCGCCGAAATGACGTCGCTGCGGAAGCGCGCCTTTGCCCCCCTTCTTTTCTTCTTTCTTACTCGGATTGCCGCCGTAGTCGGCGCTGTCAGGTGTCGCGACGAACGGATCGTGCGTCAGCATCATCGGATAGTAGAGCAAGAACGGTTTTGCCTTCGCGCGTGCGATGAACTCGCAAGCATAGTCGTTCACAATATCCGGGCCGTACTCACCCTGCGTGTAATCGATCGCCTTGCCGTTGATCTCCAAGCCGGGGTTGCGATACCGCTCGGGCCGACGCGTGAGTTGCCAGAGACAGTATTCATCAAAGCCGAAATGCTTCGGCAAATCAAAACTCTGGCCCAACTGCCACTTACCGACGATGCACGTCGCGTAGCCCGCATTCCGAAAGAGCTGCGCGAACGTCGTCTGCGACTTTTCGAGCAGCCCAAACTGCACATAGTTGCGGACATTGTACTGTCCCGTCATCAACTGCACCCGCGTCGGCGTGCAAAGCGGCTGCACATAACAGTGCTCAAATCGCGCCCCCGTCGCAGCCAAGCGATCAAGATTCGGCGTGGGATAAGAAGTCCCGCCGTTCGCCCCGACGCACTCATAGCCGAAGTCGTCGGCCAAAATGACGATGACGTTCAGCTTCTCAACAGCCGCCGCCGGACAGACGAACGACGCGAGCAAGAACAAAGCCGGGAAGATAGATTTCATCGTTGATGTCGCCTCAATAAAAGTTCCGCCGTCACGACAAGCCGTAAGTATGGCACGCAGCGGTTGGCTTTGCCATCAGGCAAGTAGCGACCGAAGAAGCGGC
>CAMCTH010000323.1 GCA_945877965.1 Planctomicrobium piriforme
CCGCGCACGTCAGTAAGCGGTGGCCCGGTTTTGCACCTCCCCGGTCGCGATCGCACCAATCTCGCGTCGCCTGTAAACAAACTGCATTTCGAGCCGGCACTGCCTGTCAAACTCTACGCGTTAGGCAAGCTTTTATGCCTGAAAACGCGGGGTCGTGACAGTTGTAACGCACTCCGAAAAAAGATTGGTTTTCTTCGACGGAGATCGTCTTGAATCGTCGTCGCGCTTGGTTAAAGTCGATTCTTAATCGCAACTTTGATCGTACTTTTCCCCACGCAGTTCGCCTCCCCGACCATGCCTGATTTTGCCCCCAATTCGTCGCCCGAATTCGATGCTCTGATGCGCAACGCCGAGTTGCGTAACGCCCTGGAGCCGTACTTCGACGACGCGATCATGCACCTCAACTCCGACGAAATCCCAACGGAGGTTGAGAACGAATACTTGGCCGGCATGTTGGCCTGGGAGCGGGCCCCGGTGCTGCCGATCGCACAATGGTTCCAGCCGGAGTTGAAGCTGCCGTCGCCCGACACGCTCGACGATGAACAACTGCACGAATACCTCTGGGACGTCGTGCAGCGATTCTACGATCGCCGCATCGTCCTCGACTTCACCGATCACCTGAACGACCGCCAGTTGTATTGCCTGATCTATCGCGACATTCTCCCGTCGCCCGAGAAGAAGGTCGACCTGCCGACTTCGTATCTGCATTGGGACTGCTCCGACACGTCGGGCGATCCCGAGGTGTGGCTCCGCTATTACGCCGACCAAGCGGAACGCGAATCATGGAGCGAAGAACACGACGCCGAGCCGCTCCCACCGTCGGAACCGCCGCCGTTCCCACGACGTTTGCCGCGCGAGCCGAGTGAGAAGTAGTTCTTCGTGTTGACGAAGGGCTTGAATGCGTATGAACGACCATCGAATCGCATTTGCCAAGTTTCTTCGTCGCTTGGTTAGTGAACAGATCAATACGATCGAATGGCAGAAGTTCATCGTGACGCATTATCACGATGAAATGCTTGAGCAGATTCGTCGGAATGTTGCCAAGCTATCTATTGATCGAGATGGCGGAATTCAATGGTCCGACTCTGAAATCGAAAAGCTTCAGCACTGGTCGCGGGTTCTTCAAGGCGAAGCAGTCTGAGAAATCGCGACATTTCCACTGACACAATGCCTCCCTCTGCTCGTCGCCGCTTTTGCAAGGTACGATAGGCCGCGTGCTGGTTAACTTCCTGAGGCGGCGGACTTCATGGCTTCGGCGCGGTTGTTGATCATCGATTCCGACGGGGCTCGGCATCCGTTCTACGTCGCGGCCCTCGCGCTGCTGGAGCCGACCGAACTGACCGTCGTCGCCGAGCCGGATCGTGCTCGCGAGTTGCTGGCGAGCGAAACGTTCGACGGGCTCGTGCTCGGCATCGCCTCGGCCGACGGCGCCGAGTTGGAACTGCTCGCCGCCGGGCGCGTGCAAGATGCGTCGTTGCCCGCCGTCGTCGTTTGTCGAACTCCGACGGCCGAGAACGCCGTGGCCGCTCTGCATGCCGGCGTCACGGAGTTTCTGACCGAGCCGCTCGACGAAGCTCAACTCCGCACGGCCGTCGAACGGATGCTCGCTTCGCGCCGCGTCGGAGCCGAGAACGAACTGTTGCGCCGCCAGGTCGAACGGCCGTACGTCTTCGACGACATGATCGGCGGCTGCCCCGCGATGCAGAAGGTCTTTGCGATCATCGCCCAGGTGGCCGACAGCGACGTCGACTGCCTGATCCGCGGCGAGACGGGCACCGGCAAAGAACTTGTTGCTCGCGCAGTTCATAACCGGAGCAAGCGCGTACAAAAGCCGTTCGTGCCGGTCGATTGCGGCGCGATTCCCGAGAACTTGCTCGAAAGCGAATTCTTCGGCCATGAAAAAGGCTCGTTCACCGGCGCGGATCGCAAGTCGATCGGCTTGTTGGAATTCGCCGACGGTGGGACGTTTTTCCTAGACGAACTCGGCGAACTGCCGCTGCTGCTGCAGGCCAAGCTGTTGCGGACGTTGCAAGAGCGGCGGATCCGTCGCGTCGGCGGTCGGCAAGAAATTCCGGTCGACCTGCGCGTCGTCGCCGCGACGTCGCGCGATTTAGACGGCATGGTCGAGCGGGGCGAGTTCCGTCGCGATTTGTACTATCGCGTGAACGTCGTCCGGATCGACTTGCCGCCTTTGAGAGATCGCGGCGATGACCTGGGGCTGCTGGCCGAGCGATTCGCGTTCAAGTTCAGCAAGGAGATGGGACGCGATGTCCGAGGCATTGCGCCCGAGGCGTATCAGGTGATGTCGCAGTACGTCTGGCCCGGCAACGTCCGCGAGTTGCAAAACGTGATTCGCCGCGCGATCGCGCTGTCGAAAGATTCGCTGATCGGCGTCGATGATTTGCCCGACGCCTTGGTGGCCGACGCAGGCCGCGGACAAGCAGCCCCGGCCGAGGCGAGCGGCTACTTCGAATTGCGCGACGCGCACCTAGCGAAGTTCGAGAAACAGTATCTGGCCGATCTGCTGAAACGTCATCAAGGGGACGTCCGCGCCGCCGCCGCCGAAGCACGACTTCCGCGCGGCACGCTCTATCGGCTGATGAAGAACCACGAACTCGACGGCAACAAATTCCGCTAGTTCGTACTCGTTTCCGCGTGTCACAAACTTGTGACTCGGCGCATCGCCGGCGTGAATCCGTCGCAAACGTCTTGAACGGCTTGAGTTAGAGCGACGCAACCCGACGCCGGGCGGGTCGCGGAGTTCGTCGTCGCGCGACGATGACACCTCGCCGTAATTCGCGCCGCAAAAATTCCGCGTCGCTCAGACATCGCGTTTTACGGCACCACAGCGAATCTTGAGGCCCTCTTTCGCACTTCGGCACGCGGGTTGCTTTCTCTTAGGAACGTAACACGCGTTTCTCGTCCGCAGGCCAAGCGGGCCGCGGATGTTTCAACTCACATAGTGGAGATTGTCATGAAGAAGATCGAAGCAGTCATTCGCCATTTCAAGCTCGAAGCCGTCAAGAACGCTCTGAGCGAAAAGGGAATCAAGGGGATGACGGTGACGGAAGTTCGCGGCTTCGGCCGGCAGAAGGGTCACACGGAAACCTATCGCGGTGCTGAATACGCCGTCGATTTCATCCCGAAGGTGAAGCTCGAAGTCGTCGCTCACAACGAAGAGGCTCAAAAGGTCATCGACACGATTGTGAACACGGCCCGAACCGGCCAAGTGGGTGACGGCAAGATTTTCATCAGCGACCTGGTGAACGTCGTCCGCATCCGCACCGGCGAGCAAGCCGACGCCGCGATCTAGTTCGACGTCGTCTAGTTCGCCTGGTCAGATTCCCTGCGTAACGCATCCACGCATAGAACTGGCACCGCAGCCCCAACGCCGAGCCGTGAGAGTCAATCCTCCACGGCTCGGTTGTTTTTTGCGCGGTGGGAAAGTTTGGCAACGATCGACGACGGCCTTTTACGAACGTTGCGTACGACGCAGGCTCAAAATCAACTCCACTTCGGCGATCGGCGAGCCCAAACGATTCGCGATCGTCGCCGCGTTGTTGCCTGCATCGGCCATCGCATAGATCGCCGCCGCGCGGGCTTGCGCCGGAGGGGTCGTCTCGGACGTGGCAAAGTGCGGACCGGCTGCGGGACTCGCGGGGCGAGCTTCCCGTTCGACGGACGACGGAGCCGGGGCGTCGAGGCCGAGACTTTCCAAGTGCGCGATTCGCTCGTCGGCCGTCAGGATCAACCGTTGCAAGGCGGCCATCTTCGCATCGAGCCGCGCTTCGGCCTCGCGCGTGAAGTCGTGGAGGTCGACCTGCCAACGCTCGGCCGCCTGCGGAGCGTGCGCCGTGGCGCGGGTCGTCTGCGACGCGGAGGGGCGATCGTCGCCGGATTGTCGCCGACGCAGACGTTGAGCCGCGCTCAGCACGACGAACGTCGCCGCGGCCGCAATGGCAACGAGGACCCACGACTGCGGTTCGAATGTGTAGGCCAATAGCACCGTCATCGTCACCCTCCGTGGATCCGCTCGCCGGCGGGTTTAGGTCGAACTCGGCTTCGAACCGTCGTAGGCGCGCTGGGCCGATTCGTACACATCTTTCAGCGGCACGCCGTGTTTCTCGGCTGCTTGCTTACACGCTTCGAACTCCGGCGAGAAGCTCGGTTCTTGGCCGGCGATCCAGCCGAGCTTGCCGACGATCTCGCCCCACGGCGTCGTCACCGTGTGCGGTTTGCGTTCCAGCTTGTGCCGGCTGACCGGCCAGCGACGAATGCCGAGCGTTCCCGTCTCGCGGAACAGAATCGTCTCGATCTTCTCGACGTCGGCCGCTTGGCAGAGGGCCGTCAGCGTCACACCGGGGCGATTCTTTTTCATTTGGATCGCGGTCGTGTAGACGTCGAGCGCCCCGATTTCGAGCAGCTTCGTCATGGCATAGCCGACGATCTCACCGCTGACGTCGTCTAAGTTCGTTTCCACGACCCAGACTTGATCCGAGCTTGCCCCTTCGACCGACTGACCGACGAACAACCGCAACACGTTCGGCTGGACCGGAAAATCCTTGTCGCCGGCCCCATAGCCGATTCGCTCGATCTTCATCGGCGGCAGCGGCCCAAAACCGTCGACCAGCGTCGCCACGATCGCCGCACCGGTCGGCGTCGTCAGCTCCGTCTCGACGATCGACGGCGCGATCGGCACCCCTTGCAAGAGCTCGGCCGTCGCGGGAGCCGGCACGCTGCACCGCCCGTGAGCAATGTTGATGAAGCCACTGCCGGTCGGCACGGGCGAGCAATAAATCCGCTCGACCCCCAGCAAATCCCAGGCAACGGCCGCCCCGCAGATGTCGGCAATCGAATCGACCGCGCCGACTTCGTGGAAGTGCACTTTGCGGATCGTCGTGCCATGGACCTTCGCCTCGGCCTCGCCGAGCTTGGTAAAAATCCGCTTGGCCAACTCCTTTTGCCGCGGCGTCATCGCCTCGGCGGCATCGATCATGTCGGTGATGTGATGCAGGTGCCGATGAGCCAGTTCAGGCTCGTGCTCGACGCTCACCTTCGTGGCGCGGAAACCTTTCCGTTTCACCTCAGCCGAGGTCAGCTTGCACGACGGCAGCTTCAGCGAGTCGATCGCCGTTTGGATCGCCGCCAAATCGACGCCGGCGTCGACCAACGCCCCCAGCGTCATATCGCCGCTGATACCGCTGAGACAGTCGAGATACGCAATTTTCACGAAGCTGACTTTCGGCGGCGAGTAATCGGGCGCTGCAAAAGCCCAATTCTAGGCGGACTCAGGGTGCCAACAAGAGGACTTCTTTTATGCCGGTCCCCGGGAGAGAAGATAAAAGCTCACGCAAAGGCGCGAAGACGCTAAGTGGAGATGACGAAGCCAGTCAGCAGAAGTATCCGGTTCTCCGATTCCTTCGTCTCTTACTTTGCGCCTTCGCGCCTTTGCGTGAGATTCTGCTTTCTGGGCATGAATCCGCGCAACGCTAGCAACCGCTCGACGTTGACCCCGTCGTGCGACGCCGCTATCGTACCGCCCCGCATCGAGTTGCCCGCCGACGTTACGTCCCTCGCGGTCGCACGACGAACACAGACGCTATGTCTCCTACGACGCTTGCCCCTTCGACGCCGACGCAGCCGAAACCGGCGCGCTCGGCGCACACCGTGCCGCTCGGGACCCTGCCGAGCTACATGCGGCTGCTGTTCGTGACGACGACGCATCGTCGCGGCGCCTGGTTGGCCGAGGCGTTCGGCACCGACAGCGCCGTCCATGTGGAACTGGACGAAGCGATCGGCATGGCCTCGGGGCTCGCGCGACTCCGTGAAGAAGCGTTTGATGCGGTGCTAGTAAGCCACGAACCGGGCCTGCTCGATGCCCTCGATCTGGCCGAGGCTCTGCGCGGCGGCGG
>CAMCTH010000324.1 GCA_945877965.1 Planctomicrobium piriforme
CTAAAGTGCCTATGGTGGTAGCACCGATTCCTGAGTACGAAACCGAAAATGCAAAGGGGCGTCGAAGGCGGCCAACATCAACTTTGCGCAGTGCATGGCAAAGGACCTCGCCTCCTACGGCGTGCGGGTCAACACGGTGTGCCCCGGCATGGTGCAGACGCCGCTCAATCGTCGCGTCTGGCAAGGGTGGCACGATGCACAACCGCCCGAGAAGCGCAAGAGCTACGAGGAATGGGCCGGCGAAAAGGTCCGAACCGTCGTGCCGCTCGGTCGCTGGCAAAAGCCCGAAGACATTGCCGACATGGTCGTCTTCCTATCGTCGTCTCGCGCGAATGAAGTGACCGGACAGACGATCAACGTCGACGGCGGCTTCGTGATGCACTGGTGACGAAACAGTTGACAGTAGGCAGTTGACAGAGCGAAAGCACGGTCGCCGGTTCTTCTGTCAACTGCCCTCTGCCTACTGTCAACTATCTTAAACCAGTCCCGCGATCGGCGGATTCTCGGTCACCATGCGGAGCAGATCGTTCGACACGCTGGGGTCGAGTCGCATTTGCGAGCCGTCGAACGCGGTGTTCAAGATCGTGCTGATCAGGTTCTGCGGCGTGACCGGGTCGTAAGCGGCGTCGCCGCCGTCGGCGGTCGACCCGCCGTAGATACGGCCTCGCGGCATCCCGCCGCCGATCAACAGCAGCGGCCCCAGGTTCCCCCAGTGATCGCGTCCGCCGCGGGCGTTGATCCGCGGCGTGCGGCCGATCTCGCCGCAGCAAACGAGCAACACTTTCTCGCTCAAGCCGCGCGCTTCCAGATCGTCCAAGAAGTTGCTCACGGCGTGATCGAAAGCCAGACCGCAGTACTTCATCCCTTCGACGACGCCGGCGTTGTTCTTGTCGGCGTGATTATCCCAGACGAAATCGGTACCGAGGGTAATGAAGCCGACGCCCGACTCGATCAGCCGCCGCGTGAGCAGCAGCAGCTTGCCGAGCGAGCGATTGTGATCGACGTATTGGTTGTAGTTGTTCCACGATTTGCTGATCTGGCTCGGCGTCACCAGCGGGGCCGTGTCGTAGCGAGCGATCGTCCGCGGGTCTTCTTTCGACAGATCGAACGCGTCGCCCGCGCCGTTGATCAGCACTTGGAACGCTTGCTGTTGGAACTTGTCCATCCCTTCAATCGCGCCGCCGACGTCGGCCGTTCGCTTCAGGTCGTCGAGTTGCGTCAGCAAGCTGCGGCGATCGTCGAGCCGTCCACGATCGAGCTTCAGCTTCATCGACTCTTGCAACGGTCCGCCGCCGCCGGGGATGAACGGGGCGTAGCCCGCGCCGAGTTGGCCGGGATCGGTGAACTTGCCGAAGTTCTCGGTGCCGCCGCGGCATTGCGCGTCGACCGATTTCGGATTGAGATACACGCTCCGCGGCAACCCGGAGAGCGGATGATTGGTGCCGGCGATTCGCGCGTAGGTCGCGCCGAGGCTCGCCTTGTTCGTCACGGCCGTCACGATCGGCTTGATGTCGTGCTTGGCGTCGCCCGGCACATATGAGCGAACGACCGTCATTCGGTCGGCTTGTCGCGCCAGCTTTTGAAACGTCGAACCGAAGGCCAAGCCCGGGACGTTCGTCGGGATGACGTCGGTCGCGGTGCGAATCTCGACCGGAGCATCGGGCTTCGGATCAAACGTTTCGAACTGGCTCGGGCCGCCTTGCATGAACAAGAAAACGATCGACTTGTCGCGTACGAAGCTCGCTCGTTGTTCGCGCGCTTGCAGCAGTTGCGGCAACGTCATTCCGCCGAGACTGAATCCCCCTAAGCCCAACGAACCGAGACGCAAGAATTCGCGGCGACCTACGCGCGGCGAGGTCTGGCTAAAACTCAGCATGGCAAACTCCCAAGCGGAAGGCGGGGCGGACGGAGTCAGTCGACAGGTGGGAATCCGACGCCGGGTGCCGAGGTGACACGGGCGTCGGTCAAATCGAACACGGACGATGCAGGCGGGATAAGTTCTAGCTTATGCGATCAGGCAGGGGGCGTCTACCGAGTTTATCGGCTCGCCGAGGGGGCGGAAACGCAAGGAATCGGCCCAATGACGCCGAAATGAGCCTCTTCCGCCGGCATGCGGATGCTAAGCCGTAGGGTACACTTCCGAGACCGGCGGCGGCATGAAGCTCGGATTTTTGGACCGTTGCCGGTCGTGTCGATTCTCCGTCTTGTTCGTCGTCGAGGTGATCGGATGCAACGTCGAGATTTTCTCAGCGGTCTGGCCGGCGTCGCGGTCGCTCCGCAGTTCGCTTCGTTTGCAACGGGTGCCGAGGCGAAGCCCAAGACGATCCTGCTCCGTTCGGCCTGGGACACGATCAACATCGGCGACATCGGCCACACGCCCGGCACGCTCCGGGTCCTCGAACAATTCTTGCCGAACGTGCAGGTCGTTCTCTGGCCGTCGTCGATCAACGAGCCGATCGAGAAGATGCTGACGAAGCGTTTTCCGAAACTGCGCATCGTCCGCGGCTCGCTGCCGGCGAAAGACGCCGCCGCCACGCCCGTCTCGGCCGCCATTGCCGAGGCCGACTTGGTGATTCACAACTCGAGCATGAGCCAAAGCGTGACGCTCATGAACTACTGCCGCCAGATCGGCAAGCCGTTCGGCTACTTCGGCCAGTCGTACTTCGAAAACTTTGCGACGCCGGAGAATATGGCCGGCCTCAATGCGACGGCGTTCACCTACTGCCGCGAGACGATCACGCTCGAAATGCTGTTGGAAAAGGGTCTCAAAGCGCCGGTCTACGGTTTCAATCCTGACGGCTGTTTCGGGATCGACGTTCGCAACGACGCCGCGGCTGATGCGTTCTTGAAAGAAAAGGGACTCGAAGCTCGCAAGTTCATCACCGTGCAACTCCGCACGAACACGCAGAAGCACCCGGGCACCGACAGTTTCTTGAACCCGGCCAACCCGACGCCGCAGCAGCAAGCCGACGACGAACGTCGCGCCGAGGTCTTCCGCCAACTGATCATCAAATGGGTGAAAGTGACGGGCCTCAAGGTCTTGATCTCGCCCGAGGTGGAGAAAGAGATCACTCATAACAAGCGGCTGATCCTCGATCGCCTGCCGGCGGAAACGGCGAAGAACGTCGTGCTCCGCGACAAGTTTTGGAACGCCGACGAGGCCGCCTCGGTTTTCGCGCAGGCCCACACCGTCGTTTGCCACGAGCCGCACTCATGCATCATCGCGCTCGCCGCCGGCACGCCGATCTTGCACACCTATTCGCGGTTCCACAGCCCGAAGTGGCACATGTTCGACGACATCGGCCTGGAAATCATGACGGCCGACATCGACAACTACCCGACCGACGACATCATCGCTCGACTCTTCGCAATCCACGACGACTACCCGAAAGCGAAGCAACGGGTGAAGGACGCGATGGCGTTCGTCTACAAGAAGTTCGGTGAATCGACCACGGTGATCGGCAATCTCTTGGGGTAATCGTCCTCGGTTTCCGTAGTGCGATGCAACTCCGCCGCCCGCCGCACAAAAAAATTGCGGATTCGCCGGCACTTTCTTACGATACCCGGCGTCTCACCTCTTGCCGGTTCCGGTCCGACGTTCGCCCGTGACGCTTTGCGGTAGCGATCTGTTGCACTCTGTTTCGTGTGTTTCATCACGTCTCGGGGGATTCATGATGCTGCGTTTTGATTGGCCAGTGTCTCGCTGGACGTCGTTGTTCGGCTTCGTTCTTGCGGTCAGTTATGCACAGGCTGCGTGGGCCAACGGCGCTCCGTTTCCGCCGCGGAAGTCGGTGATCGTAGCGCCGCCGCTCAAGGTCGACCCCAAGCCGAAGCCTGGGAACCTCGACGAACTTTTGCATCTATTCGTGATTCGTCGCGATCCAACGGCGAAGCGGGCGAAGCTGTTGCTTCCGAAGAGTTGGCTGACCCCCGGCACCGGCGTGGCATACGGCGAATCGCTGAATCTCGGCGCGACGGGACCACGAACTTCGACGATGGTCGCCGGTATGGCGCTGTCGCTGGCCGTCACGCTCGGCGGAATCACGCTGCTCGGCGGTCGCGGTCGGACGGTCGTCATGAAGTACGGCGTCTATCTGCTCGGACTCGTCGTTGCGACTTGCGGCGGCTATGCCTCTGCGAACATGGCGTCCCCTGGAGGCCCCTACGGTAGACCTCTCGGACCTCAGCCGCTACCGACCGGTTTGCAAGCTCCTCTGCTGCCATCATCGATCGCCAATCCGCCGCGACTGCCGTCTACGTTCATGCAAACTCCTAGCGGTGACGAAGCGAACGTAATTTTTCGTGCTCCCGTGGTCATCGAGTTCGTCGATACCGGATCGCACGGTACGCTCATCCTCGACGGCGAGTCGAGTTGGCTCTCTTTCGGCGGCGGCGGAGTCGGTCTATCCGGGGGCCGCGATCTGAAAGTCGGCGGCCTCGCGCCGACATTGCCTTTGCAGCTTCAACCAATCTACAAAAATTTTGAACGTCTCAATCCTCAGTTGAAGGAGTAACTCCGATGCTTTCGTTTCGATCACGAATGACGAGCGCCGTTGTATTAGGGATCGTCGCCCTGCTCGGCGACATGGCGACGACGGCGCACGCAGATCTGGTCGTGCCGGGGCCCAAGCCGAGCCCGAAGATTGAGATTACCGTGCGAAACGAGCCCGGAGCGTCGCAGTTGATTATTCCCGTGCAGTGCTTGGCCGGCGGCGCGACCAAGCTGGGTGAGAATTCCGGTCCGTCGCGGACGATCGTCTCGGGCATCGCGCTTTCGGCCGGCATTGCCTTGTTCGGACTGGTTCTCTCGCGACGACGTCATGCGGCCGGTGCCGCGTTAATGGCCATGCTGGCGGCCGGGACGATGCTGATCGGTTCCGCCGGCTATCTCATGGCCAACGCGGCGCCGATGCCGCCTCCGCAGATTGCACCGGCCGTTCCGCTCGCGCGGTTGCTCGGTCCGGAACCGGTGGAGGTCGTGATCGGCGGGCAGGGCGACGTCATTCAATTGAAGCTCGATCGCAACTTGAAGATCAAGCCGCTGCAATAACGGTCGCTCCCCGGATCTGCGCGAATGGCCACAATTAGCCTTGACCCCACACCGCTTCCGCTCCGCTCCGCGGCATCGACTGCCGCGTGGGTCGGACGGGGCTTGATTTGCGTGGCGTTGGCGGCGTTCGCCTTCACGGCCGTCGCACCGATCGGGGCCTCGATCGTGACGGTCTTTCTCTTCGCCGGGCCGCACAATTGGTTCGAGGCGCGATACTTCCTGCGTCGCCTACCGCCGCGCTGGCGGACGATGCGCATGTACTTCGCGACGGGATTCCTCGGCGCGATCGGTCTCACGTCCGGCTTCGCCTTGTTGCCGACCGCGGCCGCGCAAGGTTGGGGAACGGCCGGACCGTGGGACGAAGCGCAATGGCTGAACGGCATTCGCACGTGGAACGTGGCGCTCGTCGTTTGGGGAGCGTCGCTGGCTTGGCAACGGCGGCGGATGTCGCCGACGCGGAGTTGGCCGTGGCTGCTGCCGATTGCGGCGTCGCTAGCCGTCGCCGGTTGGTGCTTGCCGCGGGTTTGGAGCGTGGCGCTCGTCTACACGCATCCGCTCGTGGCGTTGTGGTTTCTCGATCGCGAGGTCGGCAAGCTCGGCCCGGCCGCGCAATCCGCGTATCGCCGCGCGGCGGTCGTCGTGCCGATCTTGGCGCTGCTGCTGATCGGCGTGACGGCCGATGCCCCGCCGCTGCTGGGGACCGACGTGTTGACCGCGCGGATCACTTGGCACGCCGGGACCGACCTGTTCGGCTTCGTCTCGAATCGCTGCCCCGTCGCGTTGCACGTCTTCTTGGAGACGATTCATTACGGCGTTTGGATCGTGCTGTTGCCGCTCGTTGCGTTGCGCGGCAA
>CAMCTH010000325.1 GCA_945877965.1 Planctomicrobium piriforme
GGGAAGTGACGGCCCGGATCGACATTGCCGTCGATGCCTCGCGAAAGCGGAGCGAAACGCTGGGGCACATTCTGTTCGACGGCCCGCCGGGGCTGGGCAAAACGACCCTCGCGATGGCCATTCCGCGGGAACTCGGCGTCGGCTTCCAGATCGCCAGCGGGGCAGCGCTGCAAGCGCCGAAGGACCTGATTCCGTATCTGACCAATGCCGAGGAAAACTCGGTCCTGTTCATCGACGAGATCCATCGACTCCCGAAGATCGTCGAAGAGTTCTTGTACCCGGCGATGGAAGATTTCCGGATCGACATCACGCTCGGCGACGGCGTGAATGCTCGGACGATCAACATGCCGCTCCGGCCGTTTACGCTCATCGGGGCGACGACCCGGGCCGGCATGATCTCGGCCCCGCTACGCGATCGCTTCATCATGCGCGAGCACTTGGAGTTCTACACGATCGAAGAACTTGCCGAGATCGTGCGTCGCAACGCCGGTAAGTTCCAAACGACGATTGAAGACGCCGCCTGCCATGAGATCGCGACCAGAAGTCGCGGCACGCCGCGGCTGGCGAACAACCGTTTGCGCTGGGTGCGCGACTATGCCACGAGCAAGGCCGACGGTCGCGTCACGCTGAACATCGCCGACGCCGCCCTCCAAATGCAGGGGATCGACCCGCTCGGCCTCGACGGCCAAGATCGGAAGTATCTCGAGACCATCGTGCGGACTTTCAGCGGCGGGCCGGTCGGCGTTGAAGCGGTCGCGCACACAATCAACTTGCCGCCCGACACGCTGGTCGATGAGGTCGAACCCTTCTTATTGCGGGCAGGCTTAGTCATTCGCACCCCGCGCGGTCGCAAAGTGACGGCGGCCGGCTACGGGCACTTGGGTCTTGCGCCCCCCGAAGAAGGACTATCCGGCGAGTTGTTCTAACTCCGTGAGCGCACGTTGAGTTTTGCGCAATCGACGGAGAAAACATTGCTCCGCCGGACTCCGTTGGTAGGATGCGGCTGGAGTCTTGCGAGACTTTCATCTCTTGATCGGACATTCGTCACAGACACGGCTCCGCGAATGGCATCGCGCCCAATCGGCTCACGCAAGGAAGGAAGCAAACGATGGTCGTTCTTTCGCCCGGCTGGCATCTCGACGTCGAGCGCGGCCCCGACTGGCTCATCGTCACCGTGCACACCGAAGTCGCCGAAGAGTGGAGTTGCCCGCCGCTCGCGCAAAGCGTGTGGTCGTTGGCGGAGCAAAACTTCACGTATCGGATCGTGCTCGATCTCAGTCCGCTGCCGATGTTGCACACGGCGATGATCGGCCAACTCGTCCGCCTGCAGAAACGCGTTTGCACGCACGACGGTGTGTTGCGGCTCTGCGGACTATCTGAGCACAATCGGATGGTGCTCCAATGCTGTCGGCTCGACGGCTACTTTCCGATCTACTCGGATCGAACCGAAGCGATTCTAGGCGAGTCGCCGCGTCGCCCGCGATAGTTGCGCTATTCCCAGTGCACTTCCAGCAAGTTGTCGATGGCGGCGACGCCCGCGATCTTCCGCAGCGTCTCTTGCGCCATCTGCTTCTGGTAGTACGAGCCGACGACGCCGTGTAACGTCACGCGGCCTTGGCGATTCTCGACGCGCAATTGCTTGCGAGCCAAGTGGGGACTGCTTTCCAACGCGGTTCGCGCACGATCAATCAGGTGGGTGTCGACCATCGGCAAACCTTCCGGGGAGGGAGGGAAGGAGAAGGTTGCGAGAGGGACGCAATATCTCCTAAGTATCTACCGCGCAATTCGCAGTCAGGCCGAGACTAGGTCGGCAATCCACGTCGGGTTGCGTCAACCCGTGCTAATCGATGCCGGTTGTAGTGACTGGGACGACGACGCCCGACAAACTACGCCTCAAGTTGGGGCCGAAAATCCATGCGGTTTGTATAGACCGTGCGATTCTGCCAAGTGCGGTGAACTAGGGTTTAACTGCTCCTCGTCGCCGTGAGCTCCATGCTACACGTTGCGAATTCGCCGCTCCAACCGAGAACTCACGATGCCCGGTATTGCTCCGCTTGCTTGCGCGACGAACTCGACTCACACGTACGATCCGCAATCGCGGCTCGGGCTCGGCCAAGTCTTGGCTTCACTTTCCTACGCGCTCGATCTGACCGAGGGACAGCCCGAGGGGCACGCGGCGCGGAGTTGCGTAATCGGCATGCAGATCGCCGAGCAACTCGATATGCCGTCGGCCGATCGTGCGGCCTTGTACTACGCGTTGCTGCTGAAAGATGCCGGCTGCTCGAGCAATGCCGCGAAGATGGCTTACTTGTTCGGCGCCGATGATCGGAAGCTGAAGCATGACCTCAAGACCGTCGACTGGCAGCGGGCCGGCAACAACCTTCGCTTCATGCGGGCTCAGGTCGCGCCGACGGGGACGGCACTCGAAAAGCTGCTGAAGATGGGGGCGATGCTGCTGCAAGGTCCGAGCGGAGCGAAAAAGCTCGTCCAAACGCGCTGCGAACGTGGGGCGACGATCGTCCGCGATCTCGGCTTTCCGGAAGCCTCGGCCCAGGCGGTCTTGGATCTCGACGAACATTGGAACGGCCACGGACATCCGCGCGGCTTGCGCGGCGAAGAGATCTCGCTGCTCGGGCGAATCTGCGGATTGGCACAAACGGTCGAAGTCTTCTTTACGAAGCTCGGCCCGCAGGCCGCGTTGGAGATGGCCCAGGCGCGGAGCGGCCAATGGTTCGATCCGCAACTCGTCCAGGCCTTGCTCGCCGTGACGAGGCACGGCCGATTGTGGGGCATACTCAATGCCGCCGATCCCGCGGCCGCGGCGGCGCACTACGAGCCAGAAGATTCAAGCTTCGTCGCCGATGAACATCGGCTCGATGCCGTCGCGCGAGCTTTTGCCGCCGTCGTCGATGCGAAGAGTCCGTGGACTTATCGACACTCGACGCGGGTCTCGGAGATCGCCGTCGGCATGGCGACGCGGATGGGCTTCGACCCGTTGCGGCTGCGACGACTGCAACGGACCGCCTTGCTGCACGACGTCGGCAAGCTCGGCGTTTCGAATCTCGTTCTCGACAAACCGGGGAAACTGACGGACGACGAATTCACGGCAATGAAAAAACATCCGGAGTTTTCGGAAGCGATTCTGACGGGCGTCTTGCCGTTTGCCGATCAGGCGATGATCGCCGGAGCGCATCATGAACGACTCGACGGTCGCGGCTACTATCGCGGCATTCCGTCGGCCGAGTTGCCGGCCGAAGCGCGCATCCTGATGGTCGCCGACGTCTACGAAGCGCTGACCGCGGCCCGACCGTATCGCGAAGCAGTGCCGCAAGAGAAGGTCATTGAGATGTTGCGTCGCGATATGGGCTGGCAAGCCTGCCCGACCGCCGTCGAGGCGTTGCAGAGTTGGTTGGCGGGAACGGAACTCGCCACGCGGGTCGACGATCAACTCGCCGCCATGGACCGCCTGCTCGATGATCTTGGCTCTCCGGTCTGCACGACCTGCTAGGGGAAACCGCCTTCGGCAGAGTCAGCCCAGTCGGTGCGTCCGTGCGTGGTCGCACATGCAATGAATTCCGCCTCGCTCTGCATGCGATAACCTCTAAGTCCGACGAGGTTTAGGGTTTATCCATCGGTGGGGTATGCATTTCTATTCTTTGCAATCGAGTTTGTTCCCCATCGCCCTGCTGATTGCGCTCGTCGGGTTCGTTGAGCCCGTCGCTGCGCAATCGAGCCTGTGGGTCGAAGACGAGAACCCGTTCAGCAACCTCGCCGTCTTCGCCGGACTCGAAGGTTCTAAGCAGCCGCAGGACTTCGGCGTCAACGCGCACTTCGGCGGGCGAACGGCGATCAGCCTCGGCATGCCGCTGTGGCAAGAATGGGGACTTGGCCTGCAAGTCGGCACGTCGCTCAATGCGACGGCCAATGCCGTGCAGGTCGTCGAGCGGACCGAAGGGACGAGCGGTCGGACGCAGAACTTCACGACCGTCGGGCTGTTTCAGCGTTTCGAGTCGGGCCTCGTCTGGGGCGTCGGTTACGACTTTCTCTATCAGGATTACTACGACAAGTTCTCGCTCGGCCAATGGCGCGGCAAGCTCGGCTACTTTTTGAACGAGAACAACGAGATCGGCGTGCAAACCGCCATCCGCGACCGCGGCGACAGCGGAACGTTCACGAACATTCCGGTTCACCTGCAACCGATCTCGCAGGGAAGCGTCTACTTCAAGCACACCTTCAGCACGCAAGCGACGCTCGGCTGCTGGGCGGGCGTCGCCGGGTCGCACGGGGAAGCGAACTACGCGCTCGGCGATCTGCCGCGGACCGACAACGTCTTCGCCTACGGTTGCGACGTGTACATTCCGCTGAACAACTACTTCGCACTCACCGGCGAAGCGAACTTCTTGACGCCGGCCGACACCGGGACGGTCGACGCCTTCCTGGGGCTCGAACTACGCCCGTTCGGAGGCGCGATGTTGGCGCGACGCAATCGCTACGCCCCCGTCCTCTCGACCGCGAACAACACGACGATGAGCGTCGACCTGCAGCGCTAGTCGCGACGGTCGTCGACCTTAGGCACCGCTCGAAAGCCACGCCGGCAATTGGCCCGACGGCGGCAGTTCGATCACCTTCACGCCGGTGACGGCGGGGTGCGCCGCGACTTCCGCCAAGGCGGCGGCCGATGGTTTGGCGTCGAGGTTGAGAACGCCGATCGCTTCGCCGCCGGGAGCCGTGCGGCCGACGGTCATCTGCGCGATGTTCACGCCGTGCTGGCCGAAGACCGTACCGACCTTGCCGATGATCCCCGGCAGATCCTTATGAGTGAACAGCAGCATCACGCCGTCCATGTACGCTTCCAAGCGGAAGTCGTCCAACGACACGAGCCGCGGCATCCCTTGGCCGAAGATCGTGCCGGCCACGCGGTAGCTGCGATCTTCGGTCCGCAACTCGGCGATGATCACGGAGCTAAAAGCTCCCATGTCGGCCCGCGATTGTTCGATCAATTCGATGCCACGTTCCTTGAGCAGGACGTCGGCATTGATAATGTTGGCTTGGTTGTCCATCGCGTGCTCGAGCAAGCCCGCGGCGAAGGCCGACGTGATGAGCTTCGTCTCTTTGCCGGCGATGTCGCCGCGGTAGGTCAACTTGCACGACTTGGCCGGCTTGTCGGCCAACTGTGCGACCATGAGCCCGAGCCGATAACCGACGTTCAAGTAATCGCGCAGGGCGTCGAGCTTCGCCGGGTCGACGGTCGACATGTTCACGGCGCAGCGGATCGCGCCGGTCGTCAGATAGTCGACGAGCAGTTGGCATCCTTCGACGGCGACTTGCGTTTGGGCCTCTTCGGTGCTCGCTCCCAAGTGCGGGGTGCACAACACGCCGGGCATGCCGAACAACGCATGCTGCTTGCACGGCTCGGTCGCGAAGACGTCGAGGGCGACGCCGCCGATCTTGCCGCTCTTCAGACCTTCGACCAGGGCGTCTTCATCATAGATGCCGCCGCGAGCGCAGTTAATCAGGCGCACGCCCTTCTTGAGGATATCGAGTTCCTTCATGCCGACGAGCCCCTTCGTTTCGGGCGTCAGCGGCGTATGGACCGTCAGGTAATCGCAATGCGGCAGCATCTCGGGGACCGTGGCGTACAACTCGATGCCGAGTTCCGTCGCCCGTTCCTTCGACATGAACGGATCGAAGCCGAGGACGCGCATCTCCATCGCCCGGGCTCGCGCCGCGACGGTCAGGCCGATCCGACCGAGGCCGACGACGCCGATCGTCTTGCCGGCGAGCTGCGTCCCCATGTACTTACTGCGATCCCACTTCCCTTCGATCAGGCTCTGGTACGCCGGGGCGATATTGCGCGACAAGGCCAACATCAGAGCCAGCGCGTGTTC
>CAMCTH010000326.1 GCA_945877965.1 Planctomicrobium piriforme
GACGTGCGCGGCTCGGATCAGAAGTCTTTCCGAGCCGCGCACGTCAGTAAGCGGTCTTTCTCTTCAGCGAAGCAACGCCCTTAGAACCGTCGCATCGGCACATGCGGGCGTTGCAGCTCGTCTTCGTGGCGGAACATTTCCGACACCAAGCGTTGCGCGTCGTCGGCCGTTTTGCTGAGCCGCATCATCCAAAGCGAGCGGATCAGGCCGAACGAATCGAACAACTCCGGCGAGAAGCCGCTCAGCACGGCGGCGGCAATCCGAACGTTCAGGTCGGCGCTCGGTGCGGCGGCAGTGAAAGCACGGCTCGCAAACGTGCGGACCGTCGTTTGCATGAAGGCCGACTTTTCCGACATCTGATTGTCCGATAAGTCCGCGGCATACGCTTTCAGTCGATCGGGCTCGAAGGCGAACTCGTTGACGTCGTCGGTCGTCGAGAGCGGTGCGAGGAGCATGTCGGTCCATTGCTCAGCCCGATGTCGCAGGCGATTCAATTCGACCGCTTCGGTCGACGTCAGTCCCGGTCCGCCGAGCAGCAGTTGGAGAGCGCGGAAGCGGAGTTCTTGATGACCGAGATAGATGCTGCGGACGACGATCTCGTTATCTTGCGAACCGCGGCGTCGGTCGAAGGCCGTGACGTTCGCCGACCAGATGCAAACGAGCACTTCGCCGCCGAGAATTTCTTCGAGCAAGCCGCGGGCGGTTCCCGACGATTCGTCGAACAGCGGCGACTCGTCGCGTCGCAAACGTCCGAGGGCCGTCGCCCAGCGATCGAAGCGGCACTTCGACGCGCTCCAATACTCCTCGATGCCGGCGACGTTCAAGCCCGACGTGCCGACGACGAGCGTCGGTCCGTGGAAGGCGGCGAGCGACGCGAGTTCAACGAGTTCTGCGGTTTGCATCGAGGAATCGTTTCGCAGCCGAGGTTGGTACGGAATCAAGACAAACGGCGACGGCCGAAGCCGCAACGAAAGCACACCCGGCGAGCGAGAGGGCCCGAGGGGACTAAGGCCCTCTCGCCCGCACAGGCGTCGATCGTGTGAGAACTTGGTAAAGCAAAGCCAATGCCGCGATTCGGCAACGGGCTTCAGAAAGGCGTCGCAAAGCCTTGAAAAAACGGGAGATGCGACGAATCAAGAGGCGGCGTCCGGCGGCCCGGATGATGCCGAAAGGCAACGTACACACCACATGAAGGGTGGCTTATCGGCGTCGCAGGATCGAGCGACTGCCGATGCCAGCCTTCTGCGCGTGCGGGCCGGTGAGTTGATGTCGGCCGAGCGTCGCGGTCGCTTCGTCTTCCTCGGCCGCGCGAGCTTCGAGCCACGCGATGCCAAAGCGTTTGAGCGTGTGGGCGAGCGGCGGCAGCAGGCCGACCGCGCCCCAGACGAACGTCAACGGCTCGATCGGAATCCGGAAGCGGGCCGAGGTGATCGTCAGCGTGTGGAACAATGTGATCAGTGCGAAGGCGAGGACCGACGGCGCGAGCGTTCGCCACTGCTTCCGCGCGGCCAGCAGACCGATGCCGACGAGCGAGATCCAAAGGGCCGTCGAAGCGCGATAGGCCCAGTGCATGGCCTTCGGATTCGTGGCATCCCAGAACAAGAAATAGCCGAGACGATTCAGGCACCGCGCGAAGTAGGCTCGCGGCTCGGCCGTGACGTACGACCAAGCGCGCCGGCCGAGCAATCGTGATCGCGCCGGCTCGCTGAGTCCGGCGAACTCCGCATAGCCAGTCGGTTTCAGGAGCACGTCGTCGATATAGAGCGTTTCATGGCGGGCTTCCCACAGCGCGCGGCTCTGCGAAGTCGGTGAGCCGTCGTGAGCCGCGGCAGCGAGGGCGACCGTCGGTTTCGGGATCTTGTCGGTCCCCCAGCTCTGCTCGTTGTTCCCTTGCCAGAAGGCGTAGCCGAACGTGTCTTTGATGAAGACGAACTCGCCGTGGACCGCGACGTTGCGGATCAGCCAGGGCGCGATGATTGCGAGGGTGCAACAGCCGGCGATCATTGCGCGGCGCGGCGCGAAACCACAAGCGATGCCGGAGGTCTTAAGCGATGGGGCTGCTAGTTTCCACGCAATGATCGGCAGCACGAGCGCGAGGATTGGGTCGACCAGCAGCAGCCAGCCGCCGACGAGGCCGACGAGCCACGGCGTGCGCGGGTTGGCGATGCTGCGGGCGTCGGCGACGAGCGCGAACAGCGTCGTCACACCGAGCGCCGCCCAGACGACGGCCTGCACGTGGGTGACCATGTAGACGTGCGGCGGATAGAGGGCCGCCGCCCAACCGACGGTCCAGCCGATCGCGCGCCATTGCGGATACATGCGCCACGCCGACAGCGCGGCGACGAGGCAGAGCGCCGTGCCGGCCAGGCATTGCAGGAGTTGGAACAGCAGGACCGACGTCGGCGTGACGTGAGCGAACGGCAGCGAGCAGGCGGCGAGCAACGTCGCGGTCCACGGCGCCTGTTGCGACGTCGGACCTTCGCTGCCGAGGAACCACACGGAGAAGCCGCGACCCGCCAGCAGGTTGTCGGCGATCGGGCCGTGTTCATAGACGACGGGGCGACCGTCGGGTGCGGCGGTGAGCCAAACGGCGGCGATGCGGACGGCCAGCGCCGTCAAAGTCAGCGCCAGCAGACCGGCTCGGCGTCGTGCATCGCGTCGTAAAATTTGCAATCGCCCGCTCCGCAAGTCACACACCGGCGCGCTCGTCGATCGAAGGTCGACGAGAGAAGAATCCATGCCGGCGGGGGCGGGATTGTAGCGACGACCGCGGCCCGGTTTCTAGATCGATTCAGGCCGATATGAAGGGCCCAAACGAGTTGCTAGCTGCCGCCGGTTCTTTCGAGGGGGCTATTCGGCGAGTTGCACCGGCACGATCCGCGGCGAGGCGACGCTCGCGCCGATCACGACGTCGTCCGGGCCGATGCCCGCGCCGACGTAGCCGTGTCGGTTGTGATAGATCTCGTCGTCGCCGATGATCAGCCGGCAGGCGCTGAGAAACTCGGCGTGACCATCTTCGAACCAGACGTTCTGCCCGCAACCGTGCCCGCCGCGTCGGCAAGTGCCGTCGCTCGGAGCGTCGGCCAAGACGGCGAAGTGCGCACGATCGCGATTGCGCGGCGAGTGATAGCGGCCTTCGTGCATATGGCCCAGGGCATAGCCGAACAAACCGTGCAGCGCGGCGAACCGCGTCTCGGCCTCGGCGTCGTCGACGGTTTCGAACGAAGCGAGCGTCGGCAGCGGCGCGGCTCCGGCGGCATCAACTCGGGCCGGAC
This sequence comes from Planctomicrobium piriforme, assembly GCA_945877965.1. Taxonomy (GTDB): domain Bacteria; phylum Planctomycetota; class Planctomycetia; order Pirellulales; family PNKZ01; genus CAMCTH01. Next base: position 3,276 of record CAMCTH010000326.1, read on the forward strand.
AGTAGACGGCCGTTGTGTCGGCGAGATAGCCGGCTTCACGCAGTTGCACGGCGAAGATGCCCGCGTGTGCCAACGGCCCATCCTGCGGGACCTCGGGGAAGTAGCCGTTGTGTGTGCGACTGAATTCGATCAACGCCCGACCGACCTCACGCATGTGGTCGCGGCAAGCGGCGATTTGCGAACGCTGCCGCGCGGCACTGAGCAGCGGCATGATCAGCACGGCCGCCGCCACGGCGAGGCCGACGAGCGTCGCGACGTCGGGGCGTCGCCAACCGCCGGAGCCTTTGAACTCGGGACTATCAGCATCGGCGACTCGCGGCACGGGCGGCGGCGGGCTATGTCGCGTGGCGTCGATCGAGGTACAGGTTCGCTTCGCCAAATCGGCAGGCGGGTCGATCTGCACGAACTTGTCGGCCTTCGCGCAAAGAATACGCCGCAAGTCTTCCAACTCGCGGCGTAACTCTTCGTCGGTTTCGAGTCGAGCTTCCAAAGCGCGCTCTTCGTTTGGCTCTAGGGCACCTAGTAAGTAGCCTACGAGTTCGTCGCGCATCGGAATGATCTCAGGTTAGTTCAGACGGGCCGCCTTCCCCGCTTCGGTCAGCTTCAGCACCGCAGTGTGCAGCCGACTCTTCACGGTTCCGACCGGCACGTTCATGATCTCGGCCGCTTCACGGTACTTGAGACCTTGGTAGTAGATCAAGTTGACCGCGATGCGGAGTTGTTCAGGCAGGTCGGCCAGCGCTCCCCGGACCCAGCTTTCCCGCTCGTTGCTTTCGAGGTTCGCCGTCGGGGCGACTTCGCGGCTTTCGAGCAGGTTGGCCAAGGTGCCGGCATCGTCATCGGCAGCCGAATCGCGACGGTCGAGGCTGACCATCTTGTGTCGTTTGCCGCGACGTTGCAGGTCAATCGCCTGGTTGGTCGCAATCGTATACAGCCACGGGCGAACTTTACGATCGGCTTCGAACTGGTCGCACTTCAAGTGAACTTGCAGGAAGGTCGCTTGGAACGCATCTTCGGCCGCCGCGGCATCTCCGAGGAAACGACGCAGATAGCTATACAGTTCGCGCTCGTAACGGTGGACGAGCTCATCGAACGCTGCGCGATCAGCTTGGTCGCGGTAAGCGGCAACGAGTTGCTCGTCGGACCATTCAGTCCGAGGCTGGTTGGTGTCACGCAGGGTTCGACGCACAGCAAGAGTAGCAATCATAGTTACGTACCGCCTGGGAAGAAGGTTCGCCGAAGATCGAGTCGTATCGATCGCGGTTCTGCCTACTTCGCCTCCTTGGGGACTTGGTGTACTCGCCTCGCGCTCGGTGCCAGTCTTTGGCATGGTGGCCAGAACGGGAAAGTTGCCGTTTTGACAGTCACCACACCCGACCGCGTTGCGAACGATCCCTACAATTGCAACCCTCGTGCCCAATTACAGAATCCGAAGTGAATACTCGTTCACTAGTTGGGTTAAATATCGCAAAGGGCTATGAACCAATGGCTTACGTCGATCGTAGAAAACCCAACGCCGCAACGACTTGCGAAGGCAAGCGATGCCGGCAAGATGCAATATCTACAGTCGCTTACATAGGTAAACTGCGGCGACTCTAGCGGTTCCTGCGCCGGCCGCGCGACGACCATCCTCGAACGGGTTGGTGTTGTCGATTTGATAACATGCTCGTCGCACTCTGAGACGAACATCGTTGTTCGATCCCGCCCGGCTGACCGATTTTGCAACCTTTCGGGCTGCCGACGCCTTTGCGGCAGGGCCGGTTCTTTTAGAATTCGGCACCCTGTTTCGTCCGTGAGTCGTCCGCCTGGGAGACGTTGCCGTGCTCGATCGTGTGCTCGAACCCGAAGTGATGGACACCGTCGAGGAGGCGGTCGACTACGACGCGATGGATCATGCCGAGGTCAATCGCCGCTTCGTCGACGATCTTCTTACGGTCCTCGCGGGAACGGAGTTCGCCGCCGCGGGACGAACGTGCCGCTTGCTCGATCTCGGGACCGGCACGGCGCAGATTCCGATCGCGCTCATTCGCCGTGCTCGCGAGACCGGCTTTGCGGCGAAGCTCGAAATCGCTGCGGTCGATCTGGCGGCCGAGATGCTGGTCGTGGCGAAGGCGAACGTGATCGCGGCCGCGATGACCGACGTGATTCGCCTCGAGCGACTCGATGCCAAGACACTCCCCTACCCGCCGAATCGTTTTTCCGGCGTCGTTTCGAACAGCATCGTCCATCACATCCCGGAACCGCGCGAAGCGCTCGAAGAAGCAGTCCGCGTGACCGCCACCGGCGGTTTTTTGTATTTTCGCGATCTGCTGCGGCCGAACGACGAAGCCGAACTTGCCAAATTGGTCGACCTCTATGCCGCCGGGGCGAATGATCACCAACGACAACTTTTTGCTCAGTCGCTCCGTGCGGCACTGACGGTCACTGAAGTTCAGGAACTCGTGAAGTCGCTCGGGTTCGAACCGTCGACTGTGACGGCGACCAGTGATCGTCACTGGACGTGGAGTGCGAGGAAGAGTTGACAGTTGACAGAGGGCAGTTGACAGTTCAAGCCAATTCGTCGGTCTGTCAACTGCCTACCGTCAACCGTCAACTAG
>CAMCTH010000327.1 GCA_945877965.1 Planctomicrobium piriforme
CGACGGAAGTGATTCATCGTCTCGGCCGGGTCCGATTTGTAGACCATCGCCGGCATGACCATAAAGCCCGCCGCTCCGAGTCGTTCACAATCGCGAACGTACGTGCAGGCCGCGGCCGTGCTCATCTCGGCGACGCCGCTGAGAACCGGCACCCGGCCGGCCGACACCTTCACCGCTTCGGCGACGAGCGCGCGCTTTTCTTCCGCCGTGAGCGTTTGGTTCTCGCCCAACGAACCGGCGACGATCAACCCTGTGATCCCCGAGGCGATCAGCGCCTCCCAATGTCGGGCCGAGGCGTCGAGATCGAGCGACAGGTCTTCGCGAAACTGGGTCGTCACCGCGGGAAAGACGCCCCGCCAGACAGGATAGGACATGAAGGTTGCTCCGAGAGGGAATTAAGAGGTGAAGGGAGTGAGCCACGATTGCGGCGTAAAGTAGCCGGTCTGCCAGCGATCCTTGGTTTGGTATTCGCGCACGAGCAGATGCTTGTCGTGCAGTTCGACGTACAGGAACGCTTGCGCGTCGCCGTGAAAGTGACTGGCGTTGTCGGTGTTGAAGACGTTGATCCCCGCCTTCGCCTTGGGCGAGACGCCGTTCCAACGAAAGATGTTGCGAAAGTGCGTATGGCCGTAAAAGATGCCGGCCACGTTGAAACCTTGGAGCGCGTCGTAGAAGCCGCGCACGTCGCACGGGTCCCATTCCTTGCTATCGGCCGGGGCGCCGGGGTCGCACGGGCCGGTGTAGCGGGCGATGTCGACGTGGTGTGTGATCACGAGCGGTCGTCCCGACGTGCCGACCTTATCGCGCAAGTCGGCGACGAGAAAGTCGAGACTGTCGAGCGCGGCGTAGCGACGTTTCCGAGTGACCGACTTCTGCGTCCCGACGATCAGGCCGAGGTTGATGAAATGCGCCGGGCCCCAGTCCCACGAGTAATGCACGCCGTTGTCGGAAACGTTGACGACGCCGGAGCGGCGTTGGTTCCGCTCGATGATCTTGGCGATCGCCCACCCTTGGCCGTGCGGCGAGTCGTGATTGCCGGCGACTTCGTAGACCGGCATCTTCAAGCGGCCGTCGCCGCCGGTGAGTCCATAGTCGGCGGCGTAGGCCGACCACTCGGTCTTTTGCATCGCCTCCTGCACGCGTCCGTTCTTGTCGCCCGTGTCGATGACGTCGCCGGCATGGATTACCCCCGCCGCCGGAACGACCGTTCCGCCGCCGGCCTCAGCGGGAATCGCCATGCCGGGCAACCGATTGAGCGTGTCGACCAAACGGCCGCAGATCTCGGTCGAGTTAGCGTCCATACGGGCCGGCGATTCTTTGTCGGCCAGATAATGCGTATCGCCGACGACGAAGAACGCGACCTTCGGCGCGGTCGAAGCATCGGCGGCCGGCAACGAAGACGACTTCAAACCGAGCGCGAGGGCCGACGCTCCGACGGCGCTGTGAGCCAGAAAGTCGCGGCGAGAAAAAGAAACCGAGTTGATCGTTTGGCGATGCGTCATCTTGAGCCTAATCGTCGAGGGGCGTTTCGGAAGTAAATGTGTTCACGTTGTTCGAGTGGAATCGGATGGAACTTACCGTCGATTCGAATCCGTTGCGTGGAGCAGTTCGGCGGGCCATTCGAAACGAGGCAATGCGTCCCAGTCGACGTTCGACAAGTGGAGCGCCTCGGTTCGTCGTCGCGGAGTCGTGTAACGCCAGGCTTGCTCGCCGAAGACTTCGGCCGTCAGGCGTGCGAGCGCGGGGTCGTATTTCTTGAGCGCTTCGCGCGTCCGGATGTGGTTGTGCGTTTTGTCGGGCGCGCGATTGCAATCGAACCACGACTGGACCCCCTCGGCCCAGTACTCCTGTGGATTCGTAGCCGCGTAGACATCTTTCCAAAGTCCCCGTTCCTTGGCTTGGTCGAAGGCTGCGCGGAGACGAACATTGAACGTCGGATCGGTTTTTTCCAGTCCGAATTCGTGAATCGTGTGGGCAAACTCGTGAATGAGAATGTTCTCGCCGTGATAGGGATCGCCCGACATTTGCAGGAGATTTTCTTCGCCGCAACTCACGCTCGGTCGCGCCGGCGTCGCCCCTAAGCCGCGGGCTCGACGATTCCAGTACGCGGCCGGCGTCAGGTCGGCATGCTCCGGCACGTCGGTCGTGAACTCATCGGCGGCCATCACCGTCACGCGAACCTTGGCGGCGGCAATCGCTCGCCTCAGATCGTCGCGACCGTCGAGCATTCGATCGACGAGATACGCCGCCTCCAACAAGGCCGCCGGTTGAACTTGCTTCGACCCGACGATCGCCAAGCCGTCGGCATCGACGTGTTGCTGATAGAACGGCGCCAGCGTGAGCGATTGACGCAGCGTCTCCGAAACGTCGGTCACCTTACGAACCGCGGGAGCGCGCTTCGGCGCGCTCAGCGGCTTCTCAAAGAGATACCGCCACTCCCATTCGGTTCCCTTAAGAACGGTCGTATCTTTTTTGACGTGAAAGCCGAGCCGCATTCGCTCCTTCGTGATTTCAACGACGAAGAATCCCTTTTCGGTATGGCCCGTGGTGATCACGTCGAGGGGCTGCTCTTCCCCTTCGGGCTTCCACTTTCGCACGCCGGTTCCGGAGTGGCCGTGGAAATAGGCCAGGAGGTTGTACGGTTTGACGGCATCGTAAAACGCCTTCCAGTCGTCGGCGACCCACCAATCGGTATCGAAGCCGCAGTGTGCCATGATGATGACGGGGCGTCCGCTCGTGCCCACCGTCGCGGCAAGATCTTCCTTCACGAAGGCGAGTGCGTCTTGCGGGTCGTGCCACGGCAGCGAATAGCGGACCTTCGCGTTCTGCTTGTCGGCCGGATAGAGGTTCGTCTGGATGAAATGGATGCCGTTCCAATCCCAGGAGTAATGCAAACCGTTGGCCGAGACGCGGCTGATCCGCTTCTTCTCCAACCGATCGACGTTGCGGCGTTTGATCTCCGTCTGCACGCTGACGCGTTGTTTGATGTACTTCTCGGGCGGGCCGTCGTGGTTCCCCCAACCTTCGAAGACCGGGTACTTCAAGAGGCCGTCGGTGCCGTCGAGTCCGAAGTGTTCGCTAAAATACTTCCACTCAATGTCGGTCTGGCCGCTCTTGTCGCCGTCGTCGATGAGGTCGCCCAGCGCCAGCACGCCGCGCGGCCGGCCGATCGGACCGCCGCCGAGTTTGTCGGGCCACGCCTCGCCCGGCAGGGCGTTCATTCGCTCGATCGTCACGCGATTTCGATCGTTTCGCTCAATCTTCTCGATCGCTTCGTAATGCGAATCCGACGTGGCAAAGAAGGTCAACACCTCGTCGTCGCCGCGAACGACGGAACCGAGACCGACGAGGAGCCATCCCCAACAAATCGAACTGAGCTTGAGTCTTGGCATGGGCGTGATGATTGATCGCAAACGAGGCGTAGAAACGTTCCACCGTTGCCGTCCATACTAATTCCGCAGCGGGCGACGGGATTGACCGTTTGACCGGCAATTCGCTCTCTTTTGCGCATAATTCGCGATGGGAGATAGGCGGTGGACGTGGAGATTCGCCGCCGGAAGTAATTTCAGCAATTCAGGACGGCGGCCGCTGTTTTATTGGACTCACGGCGCAGCTTGCGCTTGGGACGCGTTCCACGGCTGCTTCTGCTTGGTTTCGCTCAGCGATCGCGCCGCATCGTAGTGCGGATTTTTCGTCGGAATTGAGACGGGGATGCTTTGCATCCAGGCGTGGAGTTGACGGCGCAGCCGCGCAGTTTGCTCGGGCTGTTGCGAGGCTAGATCGTGTCGCTCGCCCGAATCGTGGGTGAGATCAAAAAGCTCGGAGCGCGCTCCGGTGATGTAGTTGCCATCGTCGTCAAAGGAATCGCCGAAGTAGTCGATCAGTTTCCAATTGCCGTCGCGAACGACGGCACAAGGGGTGGCGCCCCAACGGAGATCGTGGAGCGGCATGTACCAGTACAGCGGTCGCGGCGCAAGTTTGCCGCTGCGCAACAACGGCCCGAGGTTCGTGCCGTCGACCATGTGATCTTTCGGCGGTGCGACGCCGGCGACGTCGAGCAGCGTCGGCAACCAGTCGATCACGTGGATCGGCGTCGAGCAGGTCGAGCCGGCTTGCACGACGCTCGGCCAACGGATGAGGCACGGCACTCGCAGGCCCCCTTCATACGGCGACCCCTTCCCGGCGCGAAACGGCGCATTGGAAAACTCTTCGCGTTGAACTTGCAGTTTGCGGAGTCCGCCTCCCGCGCCGTTCGTGAAATCCTTTGCGTCGTAGACGGATTGAATACCGCCGTTGTCGCTCAGGAACACGACGAGCGTCTGTTGACGCAGCCCTAGTTCGTCGAGCTTCGCCAAGAGTCGGCCGATGGAATGGTCGAGGTGCTCCAACGCCGCCAAATAGACGGCGCTATGCAACCCCTCAGCCGGCGCACCCGCCGCGCGATGTTTGGCGACCAACTCCGCCGGGGCGGCCACGACGCTGTGAACCGTGTGATGGGCCAAGTAGAAGAACCAAGGTCGTTCGCGATGACGCTCGATGAACCCGATGGCTTGATCGGTGAGATGATCGACCCACTTGTCGCCTTGGCTCGGACTGTCGGGGCCGGGGGGAGCGACGAAGTCGAAGCCGTACGCCGCGGCGGCTTCCGGCTTCAGTCGGACGTAGTCGCCGTCGGCGTTCGTGGTGAGATGCCACTTGCCGGCCATGCCGGTTGCATAGCCCGCCGAACGCAGACCTTTCGGCAAGGTGAAGGCGGCGCGCGGCAGTTGTTCGACGAACGGCGGCTCGGCGATCGGCGCCCAGGGGTAACCGTACCAGCCGATCACGTGCCACATCCCGTTGCGTGCCGTGTGTTGCCCGGTGAAGAGCGAGGCGCGGGTCGGCGTGCATTGCGGCATCACGTAAGCATCGGTGAACCGCATGCCGTCGCGCGCCAGGCCGTCGAGATGCGGCGTCGGCACCTGTTTACCGCCGTAAGAACCGAGCGTTTGCCGCCCTTGATCGTCGGTGAGTATAAACAGAATGTTCGGCTTCGCCGCCGCCGCCGTCGCCGAAGCAGAGAACGCAGCGAGGACCCACGCTGACGCGAGCGCTGTGAACCTGGAGAGTCGGCGGCCTCGAGACGTCGGGCATGCGGAGCGCGTCATTCCGGTCGCACTCCGAGGACGACGCGGTTGATGCCGTTCGCCGAAAGGGGCGGCGAGTCTTGCCATGCCTTGCCGTCGGGTGAGAAACCCATCTTGCCCGGCCAGGACGAGGTAATGAAGCGCGTGCCGTCGGTCCACTTCACCGTGCCGCGCGGGGCGACGACCTCGGACTTGGTCCACACGTCGCCGTCGGCGGAACGATAGATCGTCTTGTTCGCCTCGACGAGAAACTCGCGGCCGGTCCAAACCAGCCAGCGGAGCTTAGCCGCGCCGTCGACCGCGACGCGATCCCACTGCATGCCGTCGGTCGAGGTGAGGAGATCGGCGTCGCTGTGCGACGTGAGCATCAAGAACTTGCCGGCGCCGAAGACGATCGTGCCGTGGCCGGGCAAGTCAGCGCGAACGTGCGTGATCGATTCACCGTCGGGCGAGACGGCGACCCAGTGCGGACCGCCCCCGCCGCCGTGATTCCCCACGAAGACGAAGCGGTCGTTGCCGAAGGCGCCGCCGCGAAAATGGGTGCAGAGCTTGTCGTCGATCTGCGCCCCTTCGTGCCACGTCTCGGCATCGTCCGACCGGAGCAATTTCCGTTGCGGCGCGCCGACGACGAACCGACCCTGGCCGTAAACGACCGGGTTGATCCGGTTCATCGTCTTATAAACTTCTTTCCACGTGCGGCCGTCGGTCGACGTGAGAATATGGCCGTCGCCGCTGT
>CAMCTH010000328.1 GCA_945877965.1 Planctomicrobium piriforme
ATGAAACTTCGCAGCGCCGTCACGAGCAACTCGCGAGCCATCACAATGACCGCGGCCCACGCGCCGATGTGGCTATCGGGAATCGCCGCCAGGAAAATGAACGTGCCGCAGATGATCAGCTTGTCGGCGAACGGATCCAGAATGCGCCCGAGTTGCGTCACCAGGCCGTAGCGGCGGGCGAAGTAACCGTCGAGCCAATCGGTCGAGGCCCCGACGACGAACAGCACGAATGCAACGGCGTAACGGTGATAAGTCATGCAGGCGAACAAGACCAACGACACGACGAGCCGCGCGACGGTCAGCTGATTCGGCAGCGACCAGAGCGGGACTCGGGCGACGGCGGGCGGGGCGGTGTCGGTCGTCATGCATCTCTCCATCGCTTCGCGAAGCCAAACGTTCGGGCCGCGAGCGAATGTCCGGTTTATCTCGCCTTACCGGTCGGCACGCCGATTAGATCGTATTCGCGCGAGGCCACGATTTCGGTCGGCACAAATTGCCCCGCCTTTAGTTTCTTGCCGGTCACGAAGACAGCGCCGTCAACGTCCGGCGCATCGGCCGTCGTCCGACCGATCCAAACGTCGCGTTCTCCTTCGACCGGCACGTCCAGCAACACGTCGAGCGTCCGCCCGACTTGCGATTCATTGTACGCAAAGGCGTTCGCCTGCTGCACGCCCATCAACCGCTCGCGACGATCTTCCTTCGTCGCTTCATCAATATGATCGGGGATTTTAGCGCTGGGCGTGTCCCCTTCGTACGAATAGGTGAACACTCCGGCGCGGGCAAACTTGCGGTCGCGCACAAATTCCATAAGTTCGGAGAACTGCTCTTCCGTCTCGCCGGGGAAGCCGGTGATGAACGTCGTTCGGACCGCGAGATTCGGAATCCCTGCGTAGAGGCGATCGAGCACGTCCTCCGTGCCCGCGCGGTCGACGCGACGCTGCATCCGCTTCAGCATCGTATCGTTGATGTGCTGCAACGGCATGTCGATGTAGGGGACGATCTTCTTGCTCGCGCCGATCGTGCGGATCAAGGCGTCGTCGATGTACATCGGATAGAAGTACATGAGTCGGATCCAGACGATCCCTTCGATGTCGTCGAGCCGCTTGAGCAACTCGTTGAGTCGCGATTCGCCGTAGATGTCGCGGCCGTAGTAGGTCGTGTCTTGTGCGACGACGATCAGCTCCCGCACGCCGTCGGCCGCCAGTTCTTGGGCCTCGGCCACGATGTCTTCCATCGGCTTCGACACATGCTTGCCGCGCATCTTGGGAATCGCGCAGAACGTGCAAAGCCGATCGCACCCTTCCGAGATCTTGAGATAAGCGAAGTGTCGCGGCGTGATGCGAAGCCGATTGTGATCGTTCAAACCGACTGACGAGGCGGGCTGAAACAGCGTCCGCTGCTCGTGCATCCCGCCGATCAACCGGTCGGCCACCTTCGTGACTTCTTCGCGCCCGAACACGCCGACGACCTGATCGATCTCGGGACACGTTTCGAGCAGCTTCTCTTTCTCGCGCTCGGCCAAGCAGCCCGAGACGATCAGGCCCTTAATCTCGCCGCGACGTTTCAGTTCGAGCATCTCATGAATCGAAGCGAACGATTCGTCGCGGGCTCGTTCGATAAACCCGCAGGTGTTGATGACGACGAAGTCGGCCCCCTGCGGCTCGCGGACGAGCTGATAGCCGTCGAGCTGCAACAGCCCGAGCATCCGCTCGCTGTCGACCAAGTTTTTGGGACAACCGAGACTGACGAAGGCGTAGCTCCCCTTGGCCGGCGCGGGAGCGTCTTTCTTTTTCAACGGCGTGATCTGCGTGACCGGTTGCGACACGAACGGTTCCTAAATGGTGTGCGGCGCAACATCACTGAGCGGCGACGATGCGTCGAAGCGAGCGATTTATACCGGCGATGTTGAGAATGCGGAGCCGACGGGCGTCGAGCGTGAATCGGCCGATCTCGAACCGGTTGGCGTTCTTCGCTTTACGCCGCGTCGAGCGTAATCGTCCATCCTAGCTGACGAGTCGCCGAATCGACAAGGATGCGGCGATTTGAGGCCCGCAAGTCGTCGCGTTTTACGCAATTTGACAGCCGCACTGTGCGATAATATACATACGTACACTAATTGAGGCACGACAATGAACCGGAGGGCAAGATGCTCGCCGACGATACTCCTGAAGCGTGGCGCGACGCACTCGATGCGCGGGCCGAGCAATTGCTGGCGACCGCCGGAGTCGTCGAGCCGCCGATCGACATGCTCCGCGTGGCGGCGACGTTGGGGTTCGTCGTGGCGATCGACCGGCGGCTGGCGGTCCGAGCGCGGCATGTGCAACTTTCGGCCGCGGCCGACGATGGGACCGGCGCGGCGATTCTGTTGCAGCCCGAACCGCGCGTCGAGCGACGGCATTGGGCCGTCGCGCACGAGATCGGCGAACATTATGCCTATGCCGTCTTCGCGGAGTTGGGGCTCGACTCGGAGGTGTTGCATGCGGCGGTGCGGGAACGGACGGCCAACGCGCTGGCGAATCGGCTGCTGTTGCCGTCGTCGTGGTTCTTCGCCGACGGACGATTGTGCGATTGGGATCTCGCGCGTTTGAAGCGACGGTATGTGACGGCGAGCTACGAGTTGATCGCCCGTCGGTCGTTGGAGGCCGAGGCTCCGGCGATCGTGACGATTTTCGATCAGGGAAAGCTGACGCTGCGTCGCGGAACGGCGACGGCGCGGGTACCGCGACTGACGGAGATCGAGCGAATCGTGTGGCTCAAGTCCGCGACGAACGGCAGACCGCGGGAGCATGTCGATCATCGCTGCCGCGTTCGCGTCTGGCCGATTCATGAACCGCAATGGAAACGCGAGATTATGCGGACGGAATGGCCCGGCGAAGCGGTGGATGCCGAGGACGCCGCGAACGATTAGAGCGCGCGGAGCGTCGCTTCCAATTCATCGACCGCGAGCGGCTTTGCCAAGACGGCGGTCGCGCCGGCGGCGCGGAGTTGCTGCACGACGTCGACGCGCGGGAATTCGGCCAGCACGATCAGCGGCGATTGCGAAAAATGCCGACGCAGCAGCGTTAACTCGGATTGAGTCGTCGCTGCGTCGAGAGGCTGATCCCAAATCACGGCCGAGGTCGGCGGTTCTGAATTCGGAGCGAAAGCCAGGTCGACGCGAACCGGCCTGATGCCGCGACGTTGCAGCAGATCGTGCAGCCACGCGGCCGTCGCAGGATCGCGAACGGCGAGCCCGACGCTTTCCAAGGCAATCGGCTCGGTCGAACCAGCGGGAACATCGACGAGCAGTTGTTCTTCGTCGGTCGAGGCGGCGGGGCGGCCCCAACTCGGGCACTCGCCGCAGAGCAAGCGTCGCCATTCGTCCGTCAGTTCGCGGGCCGCCCGAAGCCAAGGTAACCGAATCGCCGCAGCGGGCAGATTCGTTCGGAGTTCCCCTTCGCACAAACTTCCGTACACGCGTACAAGCGGCGTCGCGGGCCGGCGGCGACGGAGCGCCTCGTAGTCGGCTCGGAGATGCTCGCCCGGAAACGTTTCGCCGACGACGATCAGTGCGCAGTCGTCTGCAGGATCGAGTTCGAACGCCGCGCTCATCGTGCGACACTCGACGACGCGAGCCGCCCCGCGCAGTGCCGTCACGACGTCGGCCAGCTCGCGATGTTCGGCGTCGCCGATCCAGAGCAGCGACGGTTCGGGGCTCAGAGTCATGGCGTAAACGTGGGGCGTATTCATCGAAGCAAAGCCGCCGGCAACGCTTGCTGTTGAGTCGCAAATGGAGGGCGCAGCCGGCTCGGTCGCAACCATACCCGGCGAACGACGAAAAGTCGATCTTGACCCCGGCGGGGGCCGACGCCAAACTTCCGCCCGTCGTGCCGTAGCAGAGTCGGCATACGCGCATCGCGACGGGATCGTCGCGCTCTGCGAAACACAACTCTTGCAAACCGGGCATGGAGGCCTGGTGCCATGGAAGGCCGGACTACCGCCGACCTCGGCGTTCGACTTCGCACGTTGTTGGCCGACGCTGAAATCGTCGGGGCCGACGATGTGTCCGTCGCGCAATGCGCCGTCGAAGCCCACCTTTGTCGGAACGGCGACGTCTACTTCGCACTCGGCGACGACGCGCTCGACGGACACGATCGTGCGGCGGAAGCCGTTCGTTACGGCGCCTCGGCCGTCGTCGCTTCTCGGCCCATCTCCGTCAACGCACCGGTTTGCTACGTCCCCGACGTGCGCGAGGCCTATGGTCGCGTCTGTCATGCGTTGGCGGGCAATCCAAGTCAAAAACTGCCGACGATCGCCGTCGCCGGGTCATTCGGCAAGACAACGGCCGGCTACCTGATTGCGTCGGTGTTGCAAGCGGCCGGTCGTACGTCCGGCGTTATCGGCTCGCTTGGTTACTGCGACGGCGAAGAGACCGCCGACGCTCGGTGGTCGACGCCGCCGCCGCCGGTTGCAGCCGCATGGCTCTCGCGCATGTCGGCCAACGGCTGCACGCACGCCGTGGTCGAAGCTTCGTCGCGCGGACTTGCCCAAGGCCACACCGCCGGCATGCAGTTCGATGCCTGCTGTCTGACGAATCTCTATCGCGATGCGCTTCGGAGCGACGGACGCCGCTGCGACGATCGACCTCTCGCCGCGCGATTGCTCGAACAACTTTCGCCCGAAGGGGTGCTGATCGCGAACGTCGACGACGCCGGTTCGGCCGCGTTGGCCGCCGAACACGAAGGGCCCGTCATCACGGTCGGCCTGAACGCTGCGGCGGAACTCTCGGCGACGTTGCTCGAGCGGTGTCGCTGGGAACAAACGTTCTTGATCTCGTTCGGCAACGAAGTCGTGCCGGTTCGGACGCGGCTCGTCGGCCCGCACAATTTGAGTCATTGCCTGTTGGCGGCCGCCGTCGGCACGGTCTACGGCATCGCGCCGGAGGTGATCGTCCGCGGCCTGGAATCGGTCCGCGAGTTGCCCGGTCGGTTGGAACGAATCGAATGCGGTCAGCCGTTCGGCGTCTTCCTGGAAGAAGCCCGCAGTCCGGCCGCTTTGGAAGTTTGCTTGGAAACCTTGCGCGGCGCGACGGAGCGTCGGCTCCGTTGCATTTACGCTACGGACCCCGTCGTTGCGGAAACGAAAGAGCACGCGACGCTCGGCGGCGAGTTGCAGCGTGTGATTCAGCGGTGGTGCGACGATGCCATTGTGATCGGTCGCAATGCGGCGTCGCGCGGCGATTATCGTCGTCAGGCCGTGGCGGAGCGGGCCGACGCGATCGGTCGCGCCTTGCGCGAAGCGGAAAGCGGCGATTGTTTGTTGATCGTGGGCGGCGGTGAGCCGTCGAACGGTGAAGCGGAACATTCGCCCGTTGATTGGGACGATCGCCAGTTCGTGCGTCGTTGGCTGTATCAACGTTACGCCGACGGCGACGCGCTGCGACGTACGGCTTAAAGCATATTTGAAGCAAGAAGATCCAAGCACAAGGAACGAACAACTCGCCCGCACGGTTACGAAACATGAAGTTGAGACGTCGGCGTCGACGACGGGTTTGCGGGAACTGCGTCGTCACCCTCCTCCTGGGTTTGTAGCATTAGCCGACTGAGGCGATCTCTGGGTCGATCGTCTCGGTCGGTGCTTCACGGCGACGTCTCAAAGACTGGCCGTCGAGGCGATCGCACGGTCGCCGCGACGTGCCAGGGATCACGCGACGCCCGACGGTCGGCCCTGCAGGCTGCCGTCGGGCGTCGTTGTTTTTGGAACGAGGCAGAATCGTGCGAGGCCGTAAAATACGGCGTTTCGTGGGCCGATTAGACGTCGCGGGGTTGTCGACTTGGGCCCGACAACGTATAGAGATAGGTCTCGACCGGACC
>CAMCTH010000329.1 GCA_945877965.1 Planctomicrobium piriforme
CTCGACTTGCGAGTGCAAGACCTCGGGCTTCAACAACGTGCGATTCGCCGCGAGTCGTGAGAGCTCGTCGTCCGGCAACGACTTCCAGAGGAAATACGACAATCGCTCGGCCAACGCGAAGGCGTCGGGCCGCGGCCCCGGCTCGGTGCGCAAGAACAAAAAGTCGGGCGAGCAGAGGATCGCCTTGTACGCATAGCGCAGCGACTCCTCATACGATGCGCCGGTTTGTAGCTTGCTGCGGACCAACGCCAAGTAACGTTCGACTTCCGTTTCAGGCACAGGCCGACGACATGCCCGCGTCAATAAATCTTTCAAGAGCAAGGCCGTGTCGACTTCGAACTCGCGCGGCACCGGCGTGTAGACGGTCGTCTGCGTCTTCGGCCGCGGCGGGCGCGTGACGTTCATGAACCGTTGCCACTCTTGCAGGCCGAGGTTGCCGTACAGACGCGTGCGCGCCGTCGTCGGCCACTTTCCGACCAGCGGACCTTCGATTTCGATCCACTCGACGGCGACGCCGGGGCCGGCCCACTGATACGCCCCCTTCTCATGCAACGCCACGCCGTGCTTCAAGCCGACCGGGTTGAAGTGCAGCAGATCCTGCGGTTCGAGCCACGTCTCGATCGTGACGATGCCCGCTTCGTTCGGCGGCGAATCGTAGTGGCCGAAGATTCGGGTCGCCGTGCCAAGCGCGAACGGCTGCGAACGGATCGACGGCAGATACTCTCCCTTGTTCCACTCGAAGTTGAAGGTGGAAACTCGGAGACGATACATGCCGGCTTGCGGAATCGGCAGGCGCGGGAACTTCAAGTTGCCCGCCGGGTCGGCATGAAAGAACGTCGCCATCGCCCGAACGCGACGTAGCTTCGTGAGCGAGATCGTCTTGTCGACATGCCCGGTCTCGCGATCCAAAAACGGATCGGCTCCGTCGGCGTCGAGCGGAATGACGGCCCCTTGCTTGGCGCGCGTTCCCCAATCGCCCGAGTCTTGCGGCCAGAGGGTCCACTTTTGCGGCATCGGCTTCGTCGGCAGCAGGCCGGTCGAAATCGCCATGTCGAGCGCCGCGTCGGTTGCTTCGAGATAGCGGGCCATCTGCACATACGACACATCGAGCGCATCGCCGATCGTGTCGAAGCCGTCCAGGTCGGCGTCGACCGGTAGACGCTCTTTGATCTGCAAGCCCGGCAGTTCGAGTAGGTCGCGGAGTGTGTTTTCATGTTCCAGTCGGTTCATGCGGCGGGCCGTCGGCTTGCGCGGAACCGTTCCAATCTGAGCGGCGATCCATCGGAGCACGGCTTGCGATTCCGCCGCGGCGGGTTGCGGCTCGCCGGGGGGCGGCATCTCGGCGTCGCGCAGCCGTTCACGAATCTTGGACCAACGCTCGGCCGTCGCCGCGTCGTCGAACGCATCGGACAGATCATCGAGCCGCAGTTGGCCTTCCGGCTCGGTCTCGCCGTGACACGCGACGCAATGCTGCGCGAGGAACCCTTGCACACGCTGCTCGAAGAACGCGACGTTGGCCGGTTCACGAGCCAGAGCGATGTCGCCCATCGCAGTCAGCATGAGAGACAGTAGCGCAAAGCGTACGGCGATGATTAACAATTGCATCGTCGGCTACGCCATTTCCAATCCGCGCATCGTCGTCGTGCCGGACGAGAACTTGTCCGTTTCGATCCCGAGGCGCTGCAACATGCTGACGTACAGATTCGCCAGCGGCATGTTCTTCTTTTTGTCGAAGACCAAGTTCTGACCGTGCCTGAAGCCGCCGCCGATGAGCATGACCGGCAGATTGGTATTGCTGTGGGCGTTGGCGTTTCCCATTCCGGCACCGGAGAGAACCATCGTCCGATCAAGCAACGTGGACCCCTGCTCTTCTTTGGTGCGCAAACCGGTGAGCAGTTCGGAAAGAACGCGGAGTTGGCCCTCTTCCAGGCTCTTCAACTTCGCGAGTTGCTCGGGCCGATTGCCGTGATGCGTCAGCACGTGATGCCCTTCGCCGTTGGGAACCAAGTGGGTCGATCCGGCGTCTTGCACGATGACGGTCACGAGCCGCGTCGAGTCCGTTTCAAGAGCGAGCTGCGCCATGCCGAACATCAAGCGACTACGGCCGAGCGTATCGTTCAGATCCGTAATGTCGACCGGCGGCGCGACTTTGACGGTCGGCTTCGGTTTGCGTTCCCACTCTTCGGCCAAGACCATCCGTCGCTCAAGTTCACGAACGGCGGTGAAGTACTGATCGAGCCGGGCTCGATCGTCGGTCCCGACCGTCTTTTCCAACCCCTTCGCCCGATCGGCGACGGTGTCGAGAATGCTTCGTCCTTCACGGAGCCCTTGCACTTGCGCTTCGACCTGCTGGGCATTCCCTTGCAGGAACAATTTCTCGAACAAGGCCGACGGTTTTTGCTCGGGCGGAATCCGCACGCCGTCGGCGGTCCAAGCCAAGCTCTGCGTCACTTCGTGGCCGACGATGAGGTTGAGATTCGGAAACCGCGTGTGGATGCCGATCCGCTCGGCAGCATATTGATCGAGCGAGATCGTGTTGCGAAAACCGCTGCGGCCCGGATGCGGCGCGCCGGTGAGGAAGCAGATGTCGGCCGCGTGACCGCCGTCGACGCCGGGATGCGACACGCCGCTGAATACGGTCGTGTCGTTGCGGAAATCTTTGAGCAGTTCGAGATACGGCGACGGCTTGTAGTCGCGTCCTTCCCCCTCTGGAAAGAAGTAGTGCGGCAGGAAGCCCATATCGTTGTAAACGACGACCATCCGCCGAGGCGTGACATCAACGCTCCGCGCGAAGAGTCGCGGCAGCATCGCGTCGAGCCACGGCAGCGCCAGGGCGACGCCCGTCCCGCGGAGGAATGTCCGACGGGTTACGCGGCGGGAAGAATCCGAATTCGGCAACGGCACAGGCAAGCTCCCTGGGGATCGGCGGAAGTCCTGATTGTAAATCCCGCTCCAAGCGGTCGCAATTGCGAAGCGACGCCGCGGCGGTCGCGGCATCTGCCGGTCGCGTCAGGACTTAGCCTTCGTTCGAGCGACGGGCGATGAACCTATCGAGCGGCCCGCTTAGACGATTTCAACGGACTCTCAAGAATAAGAGTAAGAAACTCGCGGCCGCTTACCTTTTAATACTAGGAGGCCGTTCTCGGAACCGATGGGAGACGAGGCTGCTCCGCCCGCACGACGATCCCCGCTCGCCCCGCCCCGCCTTTCTTTGAAGCGACTATGCTTTCCGCCCTACGGACGTTTGCACTATTGCTGTCGATGGTTCTGATCGGTAGTACCGCTCCAGCGGCGGAGACTTCGTCCGAACTGTCTTCAGCCGAGGCCAGCGAAACATTCTTCGAGAACAAAATTCGGCCCGTGCTCGCGCAGCGCTGCTTCGAGTGTCACGATGGCGAGACGCAAGAAGGAGAACTCCGACTCGACCGACGGGACCACTTGTTGCGCGGTGGTCGCTCGGGCAAGGCGGTGCTCCCCGGCGATCCGCGCGGCAGCTTGGTGATTCGACTCATTCGCCGCATCGATCCCGAACTCAAGATGCCGCCGGACGACGAGGCTCGCCTCACTCCGGAAGAGATCGAGAATTTTATTGCGTGGGTCAAAATGGGCGCGCCGTTTCCCGGCTCGGCCGACGACGACGGTCCGGTGAAGGGGACGATCGATCTCGAAGCGGCACGGAAGTTCTGGAGTTTTGAACCGCTCCGTTTCAGCGAGCCGACGACGAACGGCATGACGACAAGCGAGTCGGGCTCAAACGAGATCGACTTCTTCATTCGACAACGATTGCAATCGGCCGGGATGACGCCTTCCCCCAAGGCCGACAAGCGGACACTGCTGCGACGCGTCACGTACGATCTGACCGGTCTGCCGCCGACGCCGGAAGAAACGAGCGCGTTCCTCGCCGACTCATCGCCGAACGCACTAGAAAAAATCGTCGAGCGGTTGCTCGACTCGCCGCAGTACGGCGTGCATTGGGGACGGCACTGGCTCGACGTCGCTCGGTATGCCGACACCCGCTGGGTCGGCGCCGGTGAAGACAAACGCTGGCCGTTCGCCTACACCTATCGCGATTGGGTGATCCAAGCGCTCAACGAGGATATGCCGTACGATCGGTTCGTCGAGTTGCAACTCGCCGCTGATCAGGTCGCCGATGCTCGCCCGAGCGATCAAGCGGCGCTCGGATTTCTCACCGTCGGTCGCTGGTTTACCGGCACGATGCCCGACGTGATTGACGATCAGATCGACGTCGTAACCCGCGGGTTGCTCGGCCTCTCCGTGCAATGCGCTCGCTGTCACAATCACAAGTTCGATCCGATCACGGCCCAAGATTATTACTCGCTCTACGGCCTCTTTGCGGCCGCCCGGATGCCGGTCGACGGCTCGGGACTGATGGCGAAACTCCCGGAGATCGCCGCACGTCCTGCCACGGAAGAAGTCGCAAAAGAAATCGCCTCGCTCCGTGCGCACGTCGACGACTTTATCAACGCGCGGCTCGAACAACTCCGCGAAGATTTCCGCAGGCCGGTAATGCTGACACAGTATCTGCCGATCGCCGAGACGCTGTTGGCCAAGACCGACAACGAAGCCCGCGAGTTTGCGAAAGCGCAACAACTCGATGAACGTCTGCTGCTCCGCTGGGTCCGATACCTCAAGGGAACGACCAAGACGCCGCACCCGATCTTTGCAGCCTGGCATGCTTTGGCAGCCTTGCCCGAAGCGGAGTTCAAATCGCGGGCTGCCGACGAGATCGAGAAGCTCAAGGCCGGCAAACTGAACCGCTTCGTTGTGGAGATTCTCTCGCCTGCGCCCAAGTCGCTCGATGAACTCACACGGCGTTATGTCGAGTTGTTGTTGAAGCACGACGGTCCGACGGTGTTGACCGACCTGGAGAAAGAGCCGCTGCGTCAAGTACTGCGCGGCAACGACGTGCCGACGCAAATCCCGGTGAATGAGTTGTCGAACTACCTCACGCCGGAAGAGAAGTTGGAACTACAGGTTCGCAAACGGGCGCTGACTGCCAAGCTGGCGACCTTGCCGGAGTCGGCCGATTTGTATCTCTCGTATGAGCGCGATGCCGGGCCGATTGAGACCGAACTCAACGAGTTCATGCAGCAACGTCGGACGGCCGTTGAGGCCGACATTCGGACGCCGGAAAAGATTGCCGCCGCGCTGCAGTTGGTTGCAGAGTCGGAAACGCTGACCGAGCGACGTTTCAAAGAGATGATCCGAGGGAAGCAGCTCAGCGAGCGGCTCGTCGAGCGGTGGAACGACTATCTGGAACAAGCGGCGCAACGGCAGGACGACGTCTTCGGACCGTGGCGAGTCTTCACCGCCGCTCGGCGCGAAGAGTTCGACGAATCGACCGTCGCGGCCCTCGCCGAGCGTGCCCGGAAGGCAACTCGCAACGCCGTGGTCGCTGCGGCTTTCAAAATTCCGCCGACCTCGCTTGACGACGCCGCCCAGCGGTACGCCGAGTTGATCGTTCGTTTCGCAGGCACGAAGCCGTTTCCGCAAGCCGACGAAGAAGCGATCCGCCAAATCTCCGCCGCCGACGACTCGCCGCTGCGGTTCGCGGATCGCGACGTCGTCGACTACTTCACGCAAAAAGATTACGACGAACTCCGCAACAAAGAACGCAAGCTCGTCCGCCTCGGGCTCGAATCGCTCGGCACGCCGCCGCGGGCGCCGATCGTCAGCGACTCATCGCGAAGTTACGCCCAACGCGTGTTTGTCCGCGGCAACCCGAACGTCCCCGGCGAGCCGTCGCACGGCGGTTTCTTATCGGTGCTGTCGTCCAAGGCCAGCGAGCCGGCTGCTTTTCAAGCGGGGCAAGGGCGGCGCGATC
>CAMCTH010000330.1 GCA_945877965.1 Planctomicrobium piriforme
CGGGTACCCGCGGCGCGGCAGATCGCCGGGCGAACCCGGCGGCTAAACGATTGTGGGCAGGTCGGATCGTTCGGCATGCAGAGGCCCCGCTTGGCGGGATTTTACATCGATCTTTGCATCGTACCGGTCGATGCTTTAGGATAAGAACCTGCCGATGGATCGATCCTGCCTGACGTTGTACTGCCCGACGCTCCCCCTGCCCGCTTCTTCCCGCCTGCCGTTTTGCCTGAGGTGAATCATGTTGTCGATCACCGCCGGTCGTACGCGCCGTGAGTTTCTCACCGTCGGCTCTCTGGGGCTTGGCGGGTTGGCGATGTCGTCGCTCTTGGGAAGTCGCTCGGTCCAAGCGGCGGCCGCCGCGCCGAGGCTCGTCACCGGCAAGTCGGTCATCTTCTTGTTCCTGCAAGGAGGACCGAGCCAACACGAGACGTTCGATCCCAAGGAAGATGCGCCCGAGGGGATCCGCACGACGACTGACGTCATCGACACGTCGTTGCCCGGCGTCCGCTTCGGCGCGCGGTTCCCGCAGTTGGCGACGCTCGCGCACAAGCTGACCGTCGTCCGTTCGTTCCAGTCGACCAACGGCGGCCACAACATCAAGCCGATCGTGTCCGACGCCTCGCTCAACGCCAACATCGGCTCGCTCTACTCGCGGGTCGTCGGCTCGACGCGAACCGACAACGGCATGCCGACCAACGCGGTGGTCTTCCCCGAGGCGGCGTGCGACGATGTTTTGAAAGGCAAAGCCCGCGGCGATATCGCATCCGTCGGGCAACTCGGCAGCGTCTATGCGCCGTTCATTCCCGGCGCGGGAGGCCAACTGCAACAGAACATGCGGCTCAACTTGTCGCGCGATCGATTCAACGGTCGCACGCCGCTCATCGCGCAGCTCAGTTCGCTCAGCCAACAGATCGATGCGGCGGGCGAGCTCGGCATGATCGACCACTTGCAGCGTCAAGCCTATCAGGTGCTGCTCACCGGCGGCGTGGCCGACGCGCTCGATCTCGATACCGAGAACCCCAAGACGATCGCTCGCTACGACACCGCACAGTTCGCCGACGATCGTTGGCGGAAAGCCCGCCGCGGAGCGCAAGGAATGTACGAAGGTCATGCCCGCGCGATCGGCAAGCAACTGCTGATGGCGCGTCGCTTGTGCGAAGCCGGCTGCGGCTATGTGACGATTCACGACGGCTACGACGGCGTCTGGGACATGCACGGTGACGGTAACAACCTGGGGATCGTCGACGGCATGGAGGCGTGCGGACCGGCGCTCGATCATGCCGTGGCGGCGTTCATCGAAGACGTCGAAGCCCGCGGCCTGAGCGACAAGATCCTGCTCGTCGTCACCGGCGAGATGGGGCGGACGCCGAAGGTGAACAAGCGCGGCGGACGCGACCATTGGGCCAACTCGACGCCGCTGCTGCTGTACGGCGGCGGTATGCCGCGGGGCCGCGTCGTCGGCAGTTCGACCCGCGACGGAGCCGAACCGTCCGGCGACCCACTGACACCGAAGCACCTAGTGTCGACGATCCTGCACACGCTGTTCGACTCGGGCCAATTACGATTGGTGCCCGGGTTGGATCAGATCGCGAAACTGACGGAACACGCGCCGCTGGTGTAATTGAAGATAGCGCGGGTTAGCTGCGGATGTACATCCGCAGCTATGGTTGTCGCGTTTTACTTTTCGGCGCGGAGACGATAACTCACGCTCGCTTCACGGACGACGGCGGGCTTGTCGTTTTGCTCGATCAGGTCGATCAGCACGTTGCGACAAACGACGCGCGAGAGATACTTATCGCTCCATTCGTCCCCCAACTTCACGCGGCGGGGACGATCGAACTCGACGAGGATCGCGCCGCCGAAGCGACTCAAGCGGACGGCCGTCACGCCGTCGACCCACTCGCCGCTCGCCGTCGTCCACGGTCCCTTCGCCGTGCGGAACTCAATCTGCGTCGCCGTCTCGGGCGTCTTGGTCGGCGGCGGCCCTTCGCGGAGCAGCACCGGCAAGGTTTCATAAAGCTCGGCGAAGTTGTCTTGGCCGGTCGTTTGCAACGTCGTCGCGACGGTCAACGCATCAGGCGCGATCGTGAAAGTGCGAGCCAACGTGATGCGGCCGTCGATCGCTTTCATCTGACCGAGCATGCCTCGCTCGACCGTCCCCGTTGTGCGGACCGTGCCGGAGCCGTCCTTCAAATCGGTCACCACCTCGGGCTGTGTAATTCGACCGGTCGTGAACACGCGGCCGTCGACGCGGATGCCCGACACGGCATGGATCGGCCACTTGCGCCAATCTTCGAGTAGGTCGAAATTGTTATCCCACGTCATACCGCCGCGGCGACCCAAGATGAGCGAGCCGGTTTGCGGCGTCCAAAAGGCCGAGAGTTGCCCGCCGCCGAAACCATACGGACCGGGCAAGTGTGCGAGGCTCGATTCGAGATCATGCTTGCCGATCGGGCCGGTGTGCAGGATCGCGGCGTAGCCGTTCGCTTTCGTAACGACGAACGCCTTGTCGAATTCGCGGACGAACTTTTCGTCGCGCAGAAACGGCGACTTGAGCAGCGGCGAGTTCGCGTCGATCAGGGCTTGGCGATGCGCGGCAGCCCCGGCCGGATAATGGACGTAAGCGTAGTTCACCTGCGCCGGAAAATTCCAACTCGGCCAGAGACTGTACTTCCACTGCAGCGAACGAATCTCTTCGTTCTTCAAGAAACCGGGAGCCGTGCGCCGCAGCGGGTTCTCGTTGATTTGAAACTGCCACTGACCGGCCCGCTTCGCAGCAGCACCGGCCAACAGTTCAGGCGTGAGTGGGTTCACGAGATAGGCCGCTTCGTCGGTGACGAGCGACGCGGCTGTATCGCGATAGGCTCCCCACTCCCACTGGTCTTTCCACGCGTCGGCGCTGTAGCGATTGTGATAATGACTCGGTCCGAGCACCGTTTTGCCGTCGGGCTGCGGCAAGCAAACGTGGGCTCGCAAGCGATGGATTCGATCGACCGCCTCGACGACGAACGGCCATTTGCTCGCCAGGGCCAGCCATGTCGCAAAGTAGTTCGTCTGCCCGGCGAAGCCAAGATCGATGCCGCTCCGATCGAGAAAGTAGCCTGCCGGATGAAAGTAACGCTCGTCGGTGAAGAGCCGCTTCGCATACGCCTCGGCCTCGCCGGCGAACTTCGGATCGCCGAGCGCCTCGCTCACGAACCACAGGGCGAGCGGCGCGACGATGTCGAGGTTCGGCTCCTCCCCTTTGGGTCCCCAATCGAGGATGCGGCGACCCATTTTTTCCAGACCGACGCAATAGGCCGCGCGAACCGGTTCCGGCACGACGTCGGCGACGTAACCGTACGGGAAGGCCACCGACAGGACCGACGGCGCGAGCCAATCGGTCCGACTGCCGCCGAGTTCCGGGGCATGTTCTAGCTGCTCGTCGAGCATCACCAGATAAATAATCATGCCGACGAACGCACGCCGCTTCATCGCAGCCGATTGATAGTACGGATTGCCGGGATGCTTCCAGCTGACCAACTGCGCGACGGCGTCGGCCATCAACGGCGGACGTTTCACTCCCTCGGGCGTCTCGATCTCGGCCAGGGTGAAGAGTTTGCTCGGCGCGTTGACGGCCGGCACGCCCCGCTTCGTGCCGACGAGCGGGAACAAGGTGAGCGACGAGAGATAATACCGGTACTGCTCCTCCGGATCGGCGACGACATGCGTACCGTCGAACTTCGCGGTCACGCCGTGATCGAGATCGCTTTCCTTGAGCGACCCGATGTAGTCGCGGAGCGTTTTCTGATACGGATGCTCGACCGGCAGCGCATTCAACCGCGGGGGCGGCGGGGGAAGCGGCGCGGCTTTGAGCGGCGTCGCCGCCGCGGCCGTGCCGGTTGCGGAGGCGGTGGGGACCGGCGTCGCAGGAGGCGCCGCTTGAACCGCTGACGCAACGAACGCGAGACAGCCGACGATGAACCCGGCAAACGACGACAAGCGGAGCATGGCGTGATCCTCGCGGCAATAAGCAGTCGGGCCGATCGAAACCAAGGCGCGGGCGTAAGTGATTGAACTTCGGTTGTGTACGGTTACACGAACTTATGAATATATAAAGTGGAAGCTGCGATGCAGGGCCGTCCTAGCAAGGCCGTCACCCAACCACCCATCACTTGGTCTCAGGCTCGTCGCCGTCGGTCGCCAGTTCCGGAGCGTCGGGAGGCAACAGCCCTTTTTGATAGGCAATCCGCAGGCCGAGTTCGTCCATGCGGCCCATCATGGCGAGGTTGATCGCCTGTTGCACGTCCATGTAGAGGTTGAAGTCGGCCGTCAGCACATGGTAGACGACCTCGTAACGGACCCCGAAGTCGCCGAAGGCTTGCAGATGGGCCCGTTCGAAACGGACCGACTTTTGGGCCTCGATGATCTCACGAACCACACCCGGCAGCGAGGCGAGCTTGTCGGTCGAGGCGTCGGGATGGACCGTGAAGTTGAACAGCACGCGGCGCTGTTCCATCCGTTGAAAGTTGCGAATCCGGCTCTGCAGCAGATCGTGATTCGACACGATCAACTGTTCGCCGCTGAGGCTGCGGAGGCGGACCGTCTTCATGCCGATCTGCTCGACGGTCCCT
The DNA here is from genome assembly GCA_945877965.1 of Planctomicrobium piriforme. Lineage (GTDB taxonomy): Bacteria > Planctomycetota > Planctomycetia > Pirellulales > PNKZ01 > CAMCTH01. The sequence continues at coordinate 4,614 of CAMCTH010000330.1, forward strand.
TGCATGTCGCCGACGACGAGAAAGTCGCCGAGCAAAAACGGCTGATCCACGACGATCGACAGCGACGCGAAGAGGTCGCTCAGAATACTCTGCGAAGCCAGCGCAACGGCAGCCCCGCCGATCCCCAACCCCGCGACGAGGGCCGTCACTTGCACGCCGAGGTTCTCCAACATCAGCACGACGATGATCGACCACAACACGAGCCGCCCCAAATAGCCGACGACGGTCAGCATCATCAGGCCAGCCGGATCTTGCCGGATTCGCTTGCGTCCCCAACGTTCGAGCCCGACGCGGAACACGACGCTGATCCACAAGCCGGCTTGGAGCAAGAACGCCAGGATGGCGAGCGTCTGCAGCGCGTCGCGCACTTTTACGGGCAACGTCAGGATCGAAGTACTAAAGTACAACGCCAGCACGACGATGAACCATTTCTTCGTGGCGGCCGTCAGATCGCGTAGCGCCGTCCAACCGTCGGAACCCAAGACGTCGGACATTTGCGACACGCGACGATGCAAATATCGCTTGGTCAATGACAGAATCAGATTCGTCAGCACGAAGATCGCCAGCGCGATGATCCACATTCGGAGGGAATTCCCGAAGAATTCGCGATCTAATTGCGCCTGCAAGCTAAGGGTTTGAGCGATCAGGGATGGCAAGCGACTTCTCCCGCGCGGGTTGCGTTGTCGGCGATCCCCGATAATGTGGAGGGGATTCGCTTCTGCCGCAACCCTGCTGTGCTATGTCACGATTTTCATTTCGTTTTGATCTGCACCGGACCGACTCCGTGACCGGAGCGCGTCGCGGCACGTTTCATACTCCGCACGGAGCGGTCGAGACGCCGGCCTTCATGCCGGTCGGTACCGTCGGGACGGTAAAAGGAATCACGGCCGATCAACTCCGAGCGACCGGCGCGCAGATGATTTTGGGAAACACCTATCATCTCGCACTTCGTCCCGGCGAAGAGACGGTCCGCGCCCTCGGCGGTCTGCACAAATTCATGGGGTGGGACGGACCGATCCTGACCGACAGTGGCGGCTTCCAGCTCTTCAGCCTGGCGCAAATGACGAAGGTGACCGAAGAGCAAGCGACGTTTCGCTCGCACATCGACGGCAGCTTGTTGCAGCTCTCGCCCGAGCGAGCCGTGGCGATTCAAGAAGCGCTCGGCAGCGACGTCGCGATGGTCTTGGATCACGTCGTGGCGCTG
>CAMCTH010000331.1 GCA_945877965.1 Planctomicrobium piriforme
ACCAGCCCGCCGCCCACGCCCAAGAGCCCGGCGATAAAGCCGGAGACCAGTCCAAGTATTGCCAGCGAAAGCAGAAATGTCATAGGGCCTTACAGGGTCAAAGTTTGTTAAACAACGCAGCCGCATAAAGGGCTGTTTGATCCAGGGCGTCGGACGATTTGCGGAGGAACACTAGACGAACCTGCGAGAGCAGGTCAAGGGCGGAATCGAAGGGCCCCTTCAGCCGGCGTGCGCCTTTGGCCAGCCCCGCCACTTTGCCGAACTCGCGCGTGAAAATCGTGACGATGCAGCTGGTTTCGCTGAAATCGACGACGCGAATGACGAGTCCTACGGCTTTTTCAGTCGACATGCCGGCAACGCACTCACAATCAGGCCGGCGGACGCGAAACGGTCCGCCTCCCGGCAGCGGCGGACCCGCGCATGTTACTCGCTCGCGGTCGGTCCCGGCAACACGACGCCGAATTGGGCGAGATACTTTCGCTCAGCGGCTCGCATCAACTCGCGGGGCTCGTCGCTCAGATCATCATGGCCGACAAGGTGCAGCGCGCCGTGCACGGCATACAGCAACAGCTCATCTCCGGGCGCGACGCCGAGTTCGCCGGCCACGCGGGCGGCAACGTCGGCACCCAGCACCAACTCGGCCTCGATGCTCGTCTCGTCTTCTTCGAGCACGAAGCTAATCACGTCGGTCGGCTCGTCGTGCTGCAAGAAGCGGAGGTTGACGTCGTGGATCGTCGCATCGTCGACGATCGCCAGGCTGATGACGGCCTTCTTCTTGCCGGCATCCTTAAGAATCCGCGTCACCGCATCGCGCAAACGAGCAACGTCGATCGGAAACGGCTTGTGATCCAAGGCGACGTCGATGCGGAGCATAGAAAAAGTGGGCAGTGAACAGTTGACAGTAAAGGCGACTGTCCGCAATTATGCCGATTTACTGCTCACTATCCACTGCTCACTTACTTTACGCTGTCGCCGTGCTGGCGTATTTCACGCGGCCGTGATAAACGGCGGTAAGCGACTTGATGAGGCTGTCTTCGACCAAGCGGAGCTGTTGCAGCGTCAAGCCGCACTCGTCGAATTGGCCGTCGAGCATCTTGTTCATGCCGATTTGTTCGACCAAGTTCTCGATTCGCGACGACGTCGGTTCGACGAGCGTCCGCGACGCCCCTTCGACCGAGTCGGCTAACATCAGAACGGCCGCCTCGACCGTCTGCGGCTTCGGACCGGGATAGCGATACGAGCTTTCCAGCACCTCGCCGCCGTCCGGATCGGCTTCGCTCTTTTCGTTAGCGCGGCGATAGAAATACTCGACCAGCGTCGTCCCGTGATGTTGCTCGACGAAGTCGATGATCGTCTGCGGGAGGCGGTGCTGCCGCGCGAGATCGGCCCCGTCCTTCACATGCGCGATGATAATCAGCGTGCTCATCGCGGGCAGGAGGTTCTCGTGGCGATTCGTTTCGCCCCCTTGGTTCTCGACGAAGTAGTTCGGCTTGAGCATCTTGCCGATATCGTGGAAGTACGCGCCGACGCGGACAAGCAACCCGCGGGCCCCGATCGACTCGGCCGCCGCTTCCGCCAGCGAGGCAACGTTGATCGAGTGGTTGTAAGTCCCCGGCGCGCGACGGACGAGTTCCTGCAGCAGCGGGTGCGACGCATCGCCGAGTTCCAGCAAGCTCAGGTCGGTCAACACGCCGAACAGTTTTTCGACGTACGGCAGCAGGCCGGTCATCAAGAAGCCGGTCAGGAATGCCCACAAAGCGTTGCGGCCCGCGTGCATCACGATCGTCATGCCGAGCGGCTGTTCGTCGAACATTCCCATGCCGAGCGACAGCAAGAACGCAACGATCGCCGAGGTGAAGCCGACGCGAATTAGCTTGCTCCGCGTTCGAATGCTGCCCAATTGCAGCACGGCGCTGGAGACGGTCCCCATCAATACGATGAACTCGCCGAGCCCTTCGCCGCCGGTCATGGCCACGATGATCGCCATCGACGTCGCCAAGATCAGTGCGACGTCGCGATGGTACGCGATGCCGAACGTCATGCCGAAAAGGAGCAGCGGAATCAATTCGGCCCGCCAGGGGTCGACCGTCGTCCAATGGACGGCCGCAATGACGAACACGACCGACGCCAGCAGCGTCGCGAACAAGCGCAAGTCGCCCAGCAGCTTCGGCTCGCGGAAATACATGTAGTAGCCGCACAGCACATACAGCGACAGAATCAACCCAAAGACCGCGGCGGAACGTTCCGCACGCCGCGGAAGACCGAGACTCGCCACGTATTGCTCGTGCTCCGAGCGGAGGAGCGACAACGTCTCGGGCTGGATCGGTTTGCCGGCCCCGGCTAGCAGCATGCCCGACTCGTAGTGTTTCAGCTTCTGTTCGACGCCGTCGCGGGCCGCTTCTTGCTGACGTCGGCTTGCTTCGTTGTCGAGCGTCAGCGTGCTATGCAATCGCGGGATCAACCAATCGCCCAGTCGATCGGAGGCGACCGAGTTGCCGAATTGATCGCGAATCAGATTCCGAATCGCCGGCTTGTCGGCCCCTTGCAGGACCATCGCCAGCGGGACGCGCGACTGATCGTTCGGCTTGCCGACTTGGTAAATGCGAATCTCTTCGCGGTTGCGAGCCGAGTGGTCGTCGGGCAATTTTTCTAAGAAGCCGGTCAGTTTCAGCGGGGCGAAGACCCGATCGAGGGCCGCCTTTACCTTCTCTTCGCCGCCGAGCGCCACGAGCGACGAACGGAACTGGCGATAAGCGTCGGCCTGTTGTTCAGCGTCGGTCGGCTTGGCGGTCGTCGCGGTCGGACTGTCGGCGGTGGCCGTCGGAGCCGGCGCGGGAGGCGACTTCGCTTCGAGGAACTTCTGCGGCTCGAGGAACTGCTTCCAGGTGTCGGGCTTCAACTCGGCGATGTCTTCCGTCTTCAGAATCTCGGCTAGCAGCAAGTCGAGATCGGCCCGACGGAGATCGAGTTCCTTCGGATCTTGTTTGTAAACGTACGGCTCTTGCTCGAAGGCCTTGTCTTGATCGCGTCGGGTTTGGTCCGGATCAGGTCGGGTGAACGGCACGCGGGCCGTCACGTCGCGCGGCGGCAAGTAGTTTTCGCGGAAGGTGAAGGCCGGGGCCCATGCGCCGCTGATCGCCCACACGGCCACGGCCGTCGCGAAGCACATCGCCAAGCGGACCAGCACGTCGCCGCGCTGCAGCACCATCAGGGCGCGTTCGAGCCGATTCGGCGGGAGATCGAGGGCTGCAACCCGACTCAGACGAGGACGTTTTCGGCCGCCGGTCGACATGGCTACGCTTGCGGACGGCGTTTGGCCGTCGGTCCTTCTTCATACGCGCGGACGATATCCATCACCAAGCGGTGCCGCACGATGTCGGTGCCGGTCATCATGGTGATGCAGATTCCCTTGATGTCCTTCAGGCGGCGCATCGCGTCGGCCAGGCCGCTCTGCGTGTGCCCCGGCAAGTCGACCTGCGTCATGTCGCCTGAGACGACGATCTTGGAGTTTCGGCCCATGCGGGTCAGAAACATCTTCATCTGCGCGGTCGTCGCGTTCTGTGCTTCGTCCAGGATGATGAAGGCATCGTTGAGCGTCCGGCCGCGCATGTACGCCAGCGGCACGACCTCAACGACTTCTTGTTCCATGAACCGCTTCATCATCTCGTAATCCATCATCTCGCGCAACGAGTCGAGCAGCGGACGGAGATAAGGATTGATCTTGGCCAACATGTCGCCCGGCAGGTAGCCGAGACTTTCGCCGGCTTCGACTGCGGGGCGCACGAGCACGATCCGACGAACGCGCTCTTGTTTCAAAGCGCTGACGGCGGCGGCGACGGCGAGATACGTCTTGCCGGTCCCGGCGGGGCCGGCGGCGATGACGATCTCGTGATCGAGAATCGCACGGAGATAGCGGGCTTGGCCGGTCGTCTTGGGCTGAATCTTGCGGGCCGCGTTGAAGACGTCGAACGGCGGGAGCTCGATCGTCTCGGTGTGGCCGTTCCCTTTGATCAGCGACAACGCCTTCTCGACCTCGGCCGTATCGACCGAGCCGTGCTGATCGAGCACCTGGCGGAGTTGTTCGAGAATGCCGGTCGCCTGGGCGACGGGTTGCTCGGAGCCTTCGACGATGATCCGGCCGTTGCGGGCGGAGATGCGGACGTCGAGCGCTTCGCGGATGCGGCGGAGGTGTTGGTCGCGCGGGCCGAACAGCGCTAGCAAGGCTGCGGGATCGTCGACGGAAATGCTCGCTTCGCTCATTCAGTAGGGCGCCGCTCCTGCGTCGCCACCCGGACCGTGGGACCGAACCAAACTGCACATCTTTATAGTATGCGCCATGCAAAGCGACTAGATGCAGACACTCGTGCGAATTCGCAACTCGCTACTGCGATGCGAGTTGCGTCATTGTGTCGCGGCAAGACACCGCTGCGCTTACGGAAGAATCCAGCCGAACTCCCAAAACGCCCAGGCGACCGGAGCGGCAAACAACGGCGAATCGATCAGGTCCAGCACGCCGCCGAAGCCCGGCATCCAGTCGCTGGAATCCTTCCGGCCGTAGTCGCGTTTGAGCAGCGACTCGGCCAGATCGCCGATCACGCCGACCGTGCCGACGACGAGGGCCAAGGCGATCAGGCTAGTCGTCAGGTTGTGGTCGCCTGTGAGTTTGACGCCGAAGAAATACGCCGTCGCCAAGCCGCCCAAGACGGAGAAGAGCAGCCCGCCGAAAAAGCCCTCCCACGTTTTGCCGGGACTCAGCTTGGGCGCGAGCTTTCGTTTGCCGATCATCCGACCGACCGCATACGCCCCGGTGTCGGCCATCTTCACGACGACGAGCATCAGCACGAGCGGAAAGATGCCGGCCGGCAAAAGGCGGAGTCGTACGACGAAGCTCATCAGCAGACCGACGTAGGCGAGTCCGAGCATCGAAGCGGCGAGGCGTTCGGTCACACGCTGCGATTTGTCCTTGTCGTAGCGGACGATCTCGCCGAGGAACACGGCCAGCACGGTGAGCGTGAAGATGAACAACTGCCAACGGCCGACCGAATCGGTTCCGCCGACGCAAGCTCCAAACCACGGCGAGGCGACGATCGCCCAGTTGCCGACCTGCAGCAGCCGGCCGTCGAACGTCGGATCGCGCAATTGCACGAAGCTCACGAACTCACGCGTCGCAGCGGCGGCGATCGTCAGCGCCAGCGGCAGTAGAAAGAGCCCGGGAGGCAATTCCGACTCCGCGGCGGCTCGGACGTCGAGATAAACTAACCCGACGAGCGCCGCGATGAACGCCGTGCCGAGAATCAATCGCCATCGCAGCATGCGTTTTTCTTTCTGTATGTCTTTCCGAGCCGCGCACTTCAGTAAGCGGTTCCGTTTGCCGCTCCATCCGCTTACTGACGTGCGCGGCTCGGCCGGAGGCGGATGCCCGCGATCATCACGTCAGCAGATCATTGTCGTTCAACCCGCCGAACTTGCGATTGCGGGATGCGAAGTCGCGGATCGCCGTGTGGAGTTCCGCTTCGCGGAACTCAGGCCAGCAGACGTCGGTCACATGGAACTCGGCGTAACTGACTTGCCAGAGCAGGTAGTTGCTGAACCGCATCTCGCCTGCCGTGCGGATCAGCAAGTCGGGATCAGGCATGCCGCCGGTGTACAGTTTTGCCGCGATCAACTCTTCGTCGATCTGCGCCGGATCGAGTTTGCCGGCTCGCACTTCCTCGGCGATCGTGCGGACCGCGTCGACGATCTCGCCGCGCGAGCCGTAGTTGATCGCCAAGCAGAGGTTCAGGCCCGTGTGCTGCGCGGTCATCGCGATCGTG
>CAMCTH010000332.1 GCA_945877965.1 Planctomicrobium piriforme
GTTCCTCATGAAACTCGACCTGTAGGTCCGGCTGCGCGCCGACTCGACCCCGGCAGAGCGCCCACGGCCGAGCGCAAGGAGCGCCGCGCGGCCATCGTGAGCGGGGTTCCCAGCGCGGCTTACGATGGGCCGGAAAACGTCGGTTGTAAACCTCGTTCGGCGTGCAGCCTTGCAGGGTCGTATGTGGTCGATGTTCGTTGTACCAGTCGCAGAACGAAGTGAGTTCTCGACGAAACTCCTGCCGCTGTGCTGGGCCAACGAATCTTTCGTGAACGTTTGTAAACCGTCGTGACCGCTACGATCCGACAAATGCGCATGCAGAAGTTGAGTAGTGAAATCCGTACTATCGAAGATCGGGTTCCACTTACGGCCCCAAGCCGACGGCACGAAGATCGGTGGATCAGCACACAGGCATGGGAGTTCGACTCTCCAGTACACTACGGTCGAGGACGCAGCAGCTTCAACAGCCGCTGCGCCTCGGCCAGGGTGATCACGCCGTCCTTGTTGGCGTCCAGTCGCAACAGGTTCTCGCGCTGACCTGCGGGGATTTCGTCTCCGGCGAGTTCGCCGTCGTCGTTACGGTCTAAGCTGCGGAAAATCTTCTCGATGTTCGAGCCGTCGCGGGCCCCGCCTGTGAATCTTCCCACCGGAGAAAGCGACGGCGTCTCGCCCGGTTTCACGCCCGGCACATAGTACTCGACGTAGCCGAGGTGCATTTCGTCGTAGGTTTGCGGGCCCCAACGGACCGTCTGTGTCGCGTCGGGATTGGCCGGGTTCTTGTCGCTGTTGTCGAACCAGGCGGTGAACTTTAAGGTCGTGCCGCGTTCGAGCGGCAGCGGATCGAAATAGTTGTAGAGCAGTTGCCAGTTGAAATCGTACCGCGGAATGTCGAGCAGGGTTTGCGAATCGCCGTCGGCGTCGATCACTTCGTAACGGCAGGCCTTGCCGCGCAAGTGCATGTGCGGCAGGAAGCCGAGCACTTGGACGTCGAACGGGAGCCGCAGCGTCGCGACCTCCTCGTGATTGTCGGCACCCGGCGGAATGCGGAGCCGGACGTTGACGACTCCGGCGACGCGGACCTCGTGCTCGGGCGGTTGGTCGGCGAAGATCAACCCGATGCGCGTGCGGTCTTCGACGGCCATGCCGCTGGGCGTGTAGTGCATCTGAAAGCGCAGCTTGGCCCCTTTGGGAAGCCGCTTCGCGAAACCTTGCGGGAAGATTTGCGTGCTGTTGCCCGGCACGTAGATAGCCCAGTAACCGCCGCGTCCCTCGGCTTGGTCGTCTTGCTCGGAGTCCGATTCGTCCCCCTGCATGGCGAACACCAGCACATGATGAACGACGCCGAGAACTCCCGGCTGAATCTCGATCGCCTGCACCCAGCGCTCTTCCGGCAGATTCGTTTCGACGACGACGTTACGATACGGCATGACGCCGGTCGCTTTGATCGACACCGGCTGAGCGAACTCGAAGACCGCGTCGGGCTTGCCTATCTGCCACTCATCGGAGCGCGGCGTCGGAGCGATGCCGTCGCGCCGGTCGCCCAGCGGTCGGCCGCCGTCGAGCCACGTCAAAAGATCGGCCTTGTCGGCGGCCGACAGCGATCGATCGTTGGCCCAAGGGCTCGGTCGTCCCGATTCATCGGGGGCGGCGAACCACGGAGGCATCACGCCCCGCTCGACTACTTGCTTGATCATCGCCGCATGAGCCGAGACTTCGGCGGCGGATGTGAGATCGAACGGGCCGACGCCGCCCGAGCGATGACACTCGACGCAGTTTTGCGCAAGGATCCGTGAGATGCGATTGTGATACGTGACGGCCGGCTGCGGCGTCGCGGAGGCTTTTGTTTCAATCGTCAGCGCGCAGCCGGGAGCCACGCAGGCTGCGACTTCCGGCGAACGGCCGGCGAGCACGGCGTCCAGAGCTTCTGCCAAGTAACGACGCCGCGGAGCATCGAGCGAGTAGCCGAAGCCGTATTGGTCGTCGACGGCGCCGTGATAGATGACGGTTCGAGTTGCATCGAGCACGACGACGTCGGTCGTCGTCTTCGCCCCGACCGCTAGCGACAAAGTTCCCGTGATGTCGTTAACGTACAGGGCATGCGAACCGAGCGACGCCGCGGCGGCTTGCATTTCGTCGGGCTTATCGGTCGCTACGGTATTGACGAGCAAGAACTGCACACCACGTGGGGCGTACGCTTTCGCCAGATCGACCAGCGTCGGCAGATATTTCTTGCTCAGCGGGCAACTGACCGAAGTCATACAGACGACGGTCGCCTTCGCAGCGGAAAACTCCGATAGTCGATGCGACTTGCCGGCGAGATCGCGGAACTCGACCTCGGCCGTATAGCGACCGACGCCGTGGTCGCTCGGCTTGAGCGGCCTTGGCCCCTGTCGAACGACGGTCGAGGGAGACTCAATGGAATCGGCAGCCGCAACAAAGTACGCCGCCGATAAGGCCGCCAACATCCACGCACTAAGGATCCACAACAATCGATTCGAGCGCGACATGTTTTCTCCGGTACTTGTCGACGAGCCGTTTAAGATTCAACCCCGCAGCGGACAAATCGGCTGTGGAGAACTTGGAGCGAGTAAACGGCTTGCTTTCCGCGAGCCTCGGCCGAGTTGCTAAGTCTAGTCAGAATCACAACTTCGAGTAAATCGCCTATCGGCTACTGAACCGATGATTTCGCTTTCGTAGAAAGATTTCGGACGGTGTTCTGCCGTCGTACGATCGACTGCCGGGTGTGCTGGACCAGCGAATCCTTCGTGGACGTTTGTAAGCCGTTGTGACCACTACAATCCGACAAATGCGCATGCTGAAGTTGCGTAGTGGAGTACGTACTATCGAAGAACGGTCTCCAATTAGGCCCAAAGCCGACGGCACGAAGATCGTTGGACTAGCGCACCCAGAGGCAGCCGAGTTCCAGAATATCCTGGCCATCGGCGAGATCAGCTCGCTCACTCGTGATTTCGAGGGACTACGCTTCAGCGGCAACTAAAGAAATATCTGCTGATGAAAAGTAGCACGCGCTGTGTTTACGATGTGGGCCGAGGAACGCGGCGAAGAACACCGGCGGTAATTCGTAATGTCGTTCGTTTGCTTTCTCCGGAGCTGGCTCAATCGGTCCCATCCGCATTGAATCGACGAACGCTTGGGATATTTGCGAATCACCATCAGCATTGTCATTGCCGCCATTGGAATCGCGCAGACGTTGTTTGCACAGTCGCCCAATTGCCGCGCGTGTCACTACGTCCGGGATCACACCTCGCTCCACAGCGTCAATGCCCAAGGACATCAGACTCATACCAATTTTCCCTCTGTCGCTCGCAAACCGCTCGCGAGCGGATCGCGTTGACACCCTGGTTTGGCGAATTGGATTTGAACGACGCCGGTGAATCGTTCGTCGAACGCTGCCTCGCAATAGCTGAGGTAGTAGTTCCACATGCGGATGAATCGGTCGGGAAAACCTAGCCTACGAACGTCATCCAAGCGCTCGTGAAATCGTTGCCGCCATTCACGCAGGGTCCGTGCATAGTGCGTGCCGAATTCCTCAGCGTGAACGAACCGCATATCGGTCACGCGGGATATAGATGCTAACATCGCGCTCACCGATGGCAGGCAGCCGCCGGGGAAGACGTATTTCTGAATGAAGTCTACCGATTTCAAATACTGAGCGTACCGCCGGTCCGGCATCACGATCCCTTGCAGCACAAAAGTGCCGTCCGGCTTCAGCAACTCGCTGCATTTGTGGAAGTATGTGTCGAAGTACCGATGCCCAACGGCTTCAATCATCTCAATTGACACCAGTTTGTCGAACCGGCCCGTCAGGTCACGATAATCCTGCAACAGCAACGTCACTCGATCGGATAGCCCAGCCTCATCGATCCGCTGGCGCGCGACAACAAACTGCTGCTGCGAGATGGTTGTGGTAGTCACACGGCAGCCAAATTCCGTGGCCGCATGAATCGCTAACCCACCCCAGCCGGTGCCAATCTCCAACAGATGATCGTCCGGACGTAGATCGAGCTTTCTGCAGATGCGATCCATCTTTTCTACGGAAGCCTCTCGCAGTGAGCTGGTCGGAGTGAGAAAGATACCGCTTGAATAGGCCAGGGTGTCGTCGAGCATCAGCCGGAAGAAGTCATTACCGAGATCGTAATGGGCATGAATGTTCCGTCGGCTGCCCGATCTACTGTTCGCGTGCCAGCGGTGATATAGCCGGTTGACCCACCTGGCGATTCGCGACAGCCCGCGATCAAGCTGATCTGTTGCCTCGATATTCCGCACAAAAATCCGAAAGAACGTAGTCAGGTCGTCACAGTCCCAATCGCCGCGCAGGTACGACTCGGCCACCGACAGACTTCCGCCCAAGACGGCATGCCGGAAAAAGGCCGGGTTGTGGACGATCATATTCGACTTTAAGTCACCGCCTTGACCGAGCGTTATCGAGCCGGACGAATCGATCAACTGAATAGCCCCGCCGTTCAGCTTTTGCAGCTTCTGCAACAGCAGTCGCCGCGCGAGTCGATTTCTACAGCTCAATTCGGGTGGCTCGGGAACAGATGCGTCACCGTTCGACTTAGAGTTCACGGGACGGCTCGAGAATTTTGGCGCGAAAGTTGTTTTCATGGTATCAGTCGTTTCGATGAGGAGAGTCGTGACTCAGTTGGCGTCGCCACCCGGGCGGCATTCCGATCGGGGATTCGCCCCATCGGATTTGTTGTGCGGGTTTCGCTCGACATCCATGGATGCCAGTGAGGACGCAAATGCGGCGAGGTGCCGCAGTGTGTCGCAGTAGGCCGAATAAGCCATCTGCCGTCTGATCTCCGCGGTGAGGGCTCGCCCGCCAACGACGACAGCCGTACCAGTGCCTGTCGCTACTCCGTGCAAATGCGCATACTCCGCCAAAAAAGTTGGAACGGACTCGATGTGCGAGACGCTCAGCCAGAGCAATCTCGGACGGCTGTCGCGGACCGCCTCGCCGATCGTGGCCGTGGGCAGGCTCGTTCCGAGAGAGGTTGCTCGCCAACCCAACTCGCGCAGGACAAGCTCAATCATTGAATTCGGCAGTCGATAAGGGTCGCAACTGAGAGTGCCGCCAATTGCCACGGGAGCATCTGTCAGCGGAGTCCGAACTGCCATGCGCAACTCTTGCAGCAATTTTAAGCCGATCTCACAAGCCCGTCGCTCGCGATAGATTGTCAATTCACCGCACTCCCAACGGAGGCCGATATCGTGGAATGCCGTTGCTAATACGTGGTCGCAGATCTCGCAGGCTGAGTGCCCGGCCAGATAGAGATCAAAGACGATTCTTCGGCACTGATCCTCGTCGCCGGCGATGAGTGCATCACGAACCTTTTCCCGCGCCCTGCCCATGACGACTGCGGCTTGCCCGGTGTTCGAGGGAAGCCCCAAGAGCTCGGGCCGCACCAGCTTTTGGCCGGACTTTCTGAGAAAATGGAGCACGTCGTCCAACGCTAGTCTTCGATGCCCTCCAGCAGTCCGGATTGCGGTCAAAAGTCCCTGATAGCACCAGCGCTTCAGGGACGACTCGCTGACTTTGATGGCCTGCGCCACTTGCTTGGTCGTGAGGAGTTTTTGCATCAGTAGCGCCGGTTCGCAAGAAGATGGCATCGTGGTCGAATTGGACGAATACTAGCGTGTCGGTGGGCCTGCGTCCACTTTGGTCAAAATGCAGTAACTTCCAGAGATTGTAAGCTCTTTGACCTCAAGGACTTCAGTAAAACCACCTCAGTAGAAATGGACGATTTGAACGAATTATGTTTGACCGGTGACT
>CAMCTH010000333.1 GCA_945877965.1 Planctomicrobium piriforme
TCCCCGTCGGTTCGTCGGCCAGGATGAAGCGCGGGTTATTGACCAAGCTGCGGGCGATGCCGGCCCGTTGTTGCTGACCGCCGGAGAGCTGCGTCGGTCGATGCCCCAAGCGATTGCCGAGCCCGACGAGCGCGGCCAACTCGCGACACCGTTCGCGGTCCTCCGGCGTGACGCGGCCGCGATAGTAGAGCGGGACCTCGATGTTCTCGAGCACCGTCAGCTGCGGAATCAGATTGTACGACTGAAAGACGAAGCCGATCCGCGAGGCGCGAATCTCGGAGAGTTCGTCGTCGTCCATCTGCGCGACGTCGTCGCCGCCGAGAATGTAGCGACCCGTTGAAGGACGATCTAAGCAGCCGAGCAAGTTGAGGAACGTACTTTTGCCTGAGCCCGACGGACCCATCACCGCCACATAGTCGCCGGTCGGAAAATCGAGCGTGACGCTGCGAAGCGCGTAGACCGACTCTCCTCCGAGGTGATACACCTTCGACAATTCTTCGACGGTGGCGGCCGAGGCGGTCATGGCCGCGTTATAGTCCGGCGGCCGTGGCGGCGGGGCTGTTCGGCCCTGCTTCCGCCGAAAGGACGCCGTCGACCGGCACCTTGCGACGCACGGTTCGCTTGGGCGATTCCGATTGCGCAACGGCGGTCGCTTCGGTCTCTTCGCTCGAAGGCGAGCGACGAGCGACGAGTCGCGGCGGGAAGTTCGCCGGGACGGGCATTGCGACGCGATCGGCGAATAGCCGCGGCGTGACGACGACTTGCTCGCCGCCGGTCAGGCCGGTTTCGACGACGACGAACTTATCGTTCGTGGGGCCGAGTTGCACTTGGCGCGCTTCGAGGCCGGTCGCTGCATTGTGCAGCAAGCAGAAGTAATGACCTTCGCGTTCGAACACCGCTTGCAGCGGCACCTGCGTCGCCGTCTCGCGCTCTTCGATGATCACGGCGGCTTGGGCCGTCATGCCGGGACGAATCCCTGCGGGCGGATCGAGAATCTCGATCTCGGTGGCGTACTCTTTGATGTGCGACGTGTACGCGCTGAGCTGCTGCATCGGATACTCGCTGACGCGGCGGACGCGGCCCTTGAGTTCCATGCCGGGCAGGGCGTCGACGAGGATGCGGGCCGTCATGCCGGGACGAACCAAATCGATTCGCGATTCGTTCACCTTGGCGACGACTTGCATCCGCTTCGGGTTCGGCAGGCGGATGATCACTTGCCGTTCGCGGACGAGTCGGCCTTCTTGAATGAGCACGCCGTCGTCGGCGCCGCGCTGCTGAGCGTCGTTGGCGTAGACGACTTGCCCGGAGCTCGGGGCCTTGATCGTGCAGCGGGCGATCTGTTGCTTAATTTTTTCCAGCAGCGCGGTTTCCAGCGAGTCGTTTTCCAGTTGCGCTTGCAAGTTCGCTTCGGCCGTGCGGAGGGCCGCTTCAAGTTGCTTGAGCATCTTCACCTTGGTGAAGTTGCGGAGCACGGCCAGCTTGGTGTTGGCGACGTCGAGTTCTTTTTGCGCCTTCTCGACCGCGAACTTGTCGGCCTCGAGTTGGATCGGCGTCACATACCCTTTGGCGGCGAGGCGATCGCTGTATTTCAGATACTCTTCGGCGCGGCGAAAGTTTTCTTCGGCGACGAAGATCTCGCTCTGCATCTGTTCTTCTTCTTGGCGAAACGTTCCCGACTCGTACTCGGCCAACGTCAGCTTCGCCGTTTCGACCGCCGTTTGCGCTTGGATCACCGCCGCCTTGCTCGCGTTGCAATCGAGCTCTTGCAGCGTCAGGTCGTTTTGTAGCGTCGAGTCGTCGAGCCGCACGAGAAAGTCTCCTTCGTTGACGAAGGTTCCTTCTGGCACGATTTCGAGAATGGCCGTTCCCATCGCGATGGATCGCATCTGCACTTCGCAACGGACGTCGACGTTGTTCGAGCTTTGCACGTCGCCCCGTTCGACGATCTGATGAACGAATTTGCCGACGATCGCTTCGCCGACGAGCGGCGCTTGCTCGACCGTCTTCCAATAACCGGGGGCGAACTGCCAGAGTCCCACGCCGACCGAACCGGCCACGATCGTGAGGACGATCAGCACACGCAGCTTCGAGGCTCCGCGACGCTGAAGGCGAACGGTTCGCGACGATTGATCAGTACGTTCCGATTGGTGGCGCAGCGTAGAGAGTCTGTGCGCTAGGTTCATGGTTCACCTGTTCGGATGGAAGGACGATGCGGTAGGTCGGACGAGGGCGGGGTCGAACTCGATCAGGCAGGCAGGTGCGGCCAGGGCCGCGAGCCAATGGGGGGTGTCAGTCTGTCGGCCGTCATTTTATTCGGCCCCGAGAGGGCCTGACAGCCGCAAAATCGACGATCTTTCCGACGAAAAACGTAACCCAACATCGCATTTCGACAAATATCAAAACGGTCCCAGCTCGCACGCTTCGACGTAAGTCGCTGCGGTCGCGTGGATTGCGTTTAGGGATTGGGCTTCAGCTGCGGCACCGGCGGTGGGGCGATCGGCACTTTCGCCGGAGGTGGGGCGTCGGCAGGCACCGCCCCTTTCGTAGCCTCGTTCTTGGGAGCGACCAAGTTCGGAGCCGCCGCGTCGGGACGTCGTGCGCCGCCTGCGTTAGCATCGGCTCCGTTCGCCGCGCCAGGATTGAGCGGCCCCGGCAGGATCTCGTCCCCTTCGAGCCCGATCACCGTGTCTTCCGGCAGATCTTCGATCGACGGGACCGAGTCGTACATGCCGGGCGTCACCGGACCCGGATCGATCCACATGCCGCGATCGTCCAACTGCATCGTTCCCATTTCCAGATCGAGACTCACTCGCTGCACTTCGTAGCTGACCCAGACGGCGATGAAGTTGTTCTGGTCTTCGAGCAGCGAGCCGAGGGCCGTGACGAGATCGCGACCGATCGAAGCGCGGGCTGCAGCATAGTCGGCGGCCATTTCGCCGGGACGAAGCGGACGGCTCAGCGTCTCGCGCGCTAAGTCGACTTGTTGAATCGCCACCTGCACGGCCGACCGGCGGATCTCGAAGTTCAACTGGTTCAACTCGATGGTCCGCAAGATGCCGCGTAAGCTTTGGCAGACGCGATCTTCGAACAGCATGTACCCGCGGCGGGCTTGCTGATACTCGATCAGCGATTGTCGATAGATGTTGCGCTCGGCGACGCGCGTGAGCGGCGCGTCGAACTGCACTCCCATCCGGATGCGCCCCGTCGTGTCGCGGAACTTCACCGAGTTGTCGCCGAGAGTCGTGATGTCGCCGTTGGCCGACACGTTCAAACCGCTCTTCAGCGCGTTGGCGTTGAATTCGATCAGCCGCCAAGTATCAACGAGTGCGGCCCGGGCGTTCATCCAATCGCGGCGATGCAGGCGGGCCGTTTCCAGAGCTTCTTCCCAACCGATGTCGATCGGCGTCCAGATGATCGCGTCGACCCGCGCTCGGGCTTGCGCCAGCGAGAGGGCGAGCAACTGACTCGACAGGACCGGATTGATCGCATCGAGTCGATTGTTGGCTTCGACGGCGGTCAGCTTCGGCAGGTCGATGCGGAGTTTTTCCAGTTCGGTCCACGTTTCCGCAAGACCCTTTTTGAGCAGGTCGAGATCGCGGCGGAGCACGTCGCGGCGTTCCAGCAGACGTTCGACGGAGTACGCGTCGAGCGGTACATCGTCGCCGCCGACTTCCGGACGGGACGCCAGTTTCTTGAGCTGCGCCTCGCGCTGCGGCATATTTTCGTCGAGCGTTTTGAAGTCGGCCTCGACCGTCACCAAATGTTTGACGACTCCCTGGCGAATGCCGGTCGGACCGTCGAGCAACTGCGCAAGATCGGCGTCGGTGACGACTCCCGCGGCCCGCGCCGTCAGGGCGATCGTGCCTGCCCGCTCGGTCAATCGCGTCGTCTCCGGATCGATCAGCTGAAAGCGGTCGAGCAACGGATCCCGGACGTCGACGTCGAGTTGCGGCGGCAGCCCGAGGAAGACTTTGAACGTGTCGAGCCGCGTCTGATAGGCCGCCTTCGACGCGAGCAGCCGGCTCTGACCTTCGTACAACGCCTGGCGTGCGAGTTCGACTTGGAATTTGTCTTTGATGCGGTCGGCGTCGAACTCGGCTTGCAAACGAGTGAGGCTGTCGCGCAGCGTCGTGACGTTCGCCTCTTGATTGCGAATTTGAATCTGATCTTGCAGCAGGCCGAGGAAGCCGCCGGCGTCGACCACGCCCGACGCATTGCCCGCCGAGACGTTGAGTCGGCCGAAGCCGCCGCCGAAACCGGTGAAGCCTTGCAGACCCGCACCGCTGACGCCGCCGCGCCGGTTCGGGCCTTCGCTCACCGCGCGGCCCGTCGTCACTTGGGCATAGAACGATTGGCGATACTGTTCCATCTGCCGAACGTTGTAGATCAACTGTCGCTCGACGAGCGTCAGACGTTCCAACGTTCGCGCGCGGCCGCCGAAGCGGAGCAGCGGTTGAACGAAGCTGAAGTCGAGGATCGTCGCGGCGAAGTTCGTGTCGTTGCCCGAGAATTGCCAGACGATGCTGTTGGCGGCATTGACGACCAGCTGGCCGCCAGCGGCGTAGAGCTTGGTCATCTGCCCGCCGGTCTCGGTCGAGAGTCGACTTACCGCGCCGGCTCCCGTTCGCGCGCGACCGTCGGCGTTGAAGAACGTGTCGTTCCCCGCGAAGTACTGCGCGCTAAAACGGAACCGCTCGAACGAGACGTCGAGCGCCGAGAGATAGAGGTCCTCCAACTCCTTGCGATACTCGCGCGAGTTGACGTAGGCCAACTGCACGGCGCCGGTCATGTCGATTTGGACGCGACCGTTTTCGTCCCACGGCATGTAGGCGAGCCAATGCTGATCGTCGACGACCGGCGTCGACGGGTACTTGTGCCAGTTGAAAGCCCGCATGCCGTCGACGCAGTGCATCCGCGAATGGGCGATCAGGTCGTCCGGCGGCATCGGCGGGAAGTCGGGATTGAACGGGTCGTACATCCGCGACGGCGGCGAGACGAACGAGACGTCGTCGCGCAGCGGCTG
This sequence comes from Planctomicrobium piriforme, assembly GCA_945877965.1. Lineage (GTDB taxonomy): Bacteria > Planctomycetota > Planctomycetia > Pirellulales > PNKZ01 > CAMCTH01. The sequence goes on from CAMCTH010000333.1 coordinate 5,024, forward strand.
CATCGCCTCGTTCGCAAAGCTGGTGATCAGCCCGTCGGCGACCTCGTCGGCCTGATCGCGGTAATATCGCCGCGTGCAGCCGGCTGCCGGCAACGTCGCCAAGACGACGAGCAGCAGCAGGGCGCGGAAGATACGGCGGCGGGAGTGGGGCGAGGGCCGAGTTCGCTTCATGCGAACAAGTTTCGGCGCGAAGCTGTGGAAAGTTTAACGATTACGCCGACTCTACCGTGCAGGTGGGGGATTTATCGAACAGGGCCCGACCCGACGACTGCTTTACCGCCGCTAGGGGGCGTAGATTGCGCAGCTTGACACCCCTAAATTGCCAGCCTATCATCGACCTAAGGAGTGTTCTCGCAACGCTTTTCGTGCGATGCTCGCTCCGATACCCCGTCGCCGATCTTCGAATCGTCGGCATCGTTCCGACTTCGGTCTCCTACCGTCGTCGACGTTTGCTGCGCTAGGTGCCTCTGCATGAGCATTCTGACCAAGATTCTAATGGGCTTGGTGGTCGTCGCCGTCTTGCCGGTGTTGTTCTTCGCCTCGGCGGTGCTGAAGGTGAACAACACGTGGCGCATCTCGACCGCCAATTTCGAAAAGGCCGTCGAGCAACAAGAGAAGCAAAACTTCGACATCTTGCACGGCGACGATAAAGCCCGCGTGCAGATCTACACGCCGGGCAAGCTCGCCGACGGCAAGTTCGGCACCCGCCAACTCGAAATCGTCCGCGACAACCTGAAGCTCG
>CAMCTH010000334.1 GCA_945877965.1 Planctomicrobium piriforme
ACGTTGCGGCGTGTGCCGGGCGAATGCCACGTCGGTTGGCTGTCGCCCCAGCCGCTGACGAAGCCCCGTTTCAGTTCGGAAACATCCAGCGAGCCGCAGTAGCGACAGAATTCGTTTAGATAGTGAATCGCCCCAACTGATACTCGGGATGCATGCGCCCCGCGGCGACGGCACGCTCGCAATGCGCAAGATACTCCGAGCAGACTCGGGCCACCGACCACACCTCCTTCGCCGCCGCCGGCACGACCGGCGTTTCGGTCACGGGTGCCAGCCCCTGCTTCAATCGGACACGTGCGAGTGCTAAACTGGCCGCCTGCTTGGTCTCCGTTCCGCGAACCTGCTTGCCGTTTTCGTCTCGGAGCGGTTCGCGCCGCTTCGTTCCCGGCGGCGTTAAATACCAGCAGTCGGTCTGCTTCCAGTACCAAGCAGAACCATGCCGTTGTCGTCGTTGCGTTTTGTTTTGAGCCATCATCGATTCCTCAAAGACGGGCTAGCCAGCCTTCTTCCGACGAAGCGGCGGCGAAGCTTTACTTTGAGCAGATGCGGTCTTCGTCTTCGCCTGTGATCCGCTGCCGATCGCGGCCCACAATGGTTCAGCGTAACTCTTCGACCATTCCTTGCCGTAGTGATCGTAGGCCACCTTCGGCGTATCGCCGATCAACTCGGCCAGCGTCTCGATCGAACAACCGACGCCGCCGTTCCAATAGCCCGACAACATGTGGTGCACATACGTATGCCGACAGGTGTAGCTCGAATACTTGCTCTTCACCGGGTCGAGATCCCACCCCAGCTTCTTCTTCAGAGCCAGAAAGCGGACGACGCCCGTCATCCGTTTCCACGGCTCATCGCGCGTGTTGCGAAACAGCGGCTTGCCGGACCCCTTCGCGGCCGTGAGCATCAAGCGGCGGACCAGCTTCGCCACGTCGGCATGGACCGGGATCTTGCGAGTTTTCTTGGTCTTCGACGAATAGACCCGCCACATCATGCCGCGGTCGCTCACTTCGACGTGATCGGCCGTCAGCTTGGCGAGTTCGCAATACGGTCGCAGGCCGGTATGAATCGCTGCGAACAAGAAGTTCCGAAAGCTTTCCTCCGTCGCATCGTAGAGCGACTGCACGTCTTCGGGTGAGAGCGATTGCAAGCGGGGTTGGGACTGCGGTTTCTTCAAGCCTTTGAGCGGATTGGTAACGTCGAACATCTCTTCTGCCCGATTGAACGCCGCCAGGACGATCGCGATCACGCTGCGGTGCGTTGCCAAAGAACGCCAACCGGCATGGCTTTCAATCCAAGTTTGGATATGACTCTTCTTGAGTTGGGCAACAGAAAGAGCGCCGCAATAACGGCAGAGGTCGTTCAGGTAGGTTACGGAGGAGTCGCGGTGGCCGCGGCTCATCGACTGAGCGGTCAAGCTCCGCTCGCAGTGTTGCAAGTATTCAGAACAGACCCGGGCCACGATCCAGGCTTGATCGGCGACAGGAGCGACTCCTCGCATCTCGCCCGATAGCTTGGCACGAGCCAAGGCATGTTCGGCGGAATTCTGATTGTCACGGCCGCGAATCCGGCCGCCGTTCTCGTCGAACAGGGCCACTCGCTTCTTGGTACCCGGCAGGGTGAAGTACCAGCAGTCGGTCTGCTTCCAGTGCCAAGCCGCACCATGCGGATTACGGCGTTGCTTGCGGGGTCGTCCCATTCTTAGATTCCGTTAAAAGTTGACCGGCTCCCGAGGGCCGGGGATATTGAAGTTGTTCACCCCGCGGACCTACATGTGGGGGAAGTTCGTGTTTCAGCCTGATGACGAAGTGAGGGACGCCATGACGATCTACCCGCAAGCGACCGCACGCCCCCACTCCCGATTTTTACTACGCCAGTTACTCCATGGAATTACTACACTCATCATTGTCACAGCGAGCCTATTTCACGACCAAGCCGCGGCATTGGCCGATGAAATAGGCGACAAGCCCCGTGGACCGAATATCGTTCTCATCCTTGCCGATGATATGGGATACTCCGATCTCGGTTGTTACGGCGGTGAGATTCAAACGCCTCATCTCGATCGACTGGCGGCCGGCGGATTGCGGTTTTCGCAGTTCTACAACTGTGCGCTCTGCGGGCCGTCGCGCGCTGCATTGATGACGGGACTGCATCCGCATCAGGTCGGCATTTCCACCTGGACCGGCTTGCTGAACAATCGGTGCGTCACGGCGTTTGAGTTGTTCAAAGGGGCCGGCTATGCCACCTGCGCCGTCGGCCGACTCGATATGGTTACCGCCGACGATTGGCACGACCCCAAGGCCATCCATAAGTACGTCGATCGCTATGTCGGCAGCACCGGGCACAAAGGGCCGGGCAATTACTTCAAGGCCGTGCGCAACACGGATTTCTTCCGCGACGGCAAGCCGTACGAATTGCCGGTCGAGGGGCATTATAAGACCGACATGATTACCGACTTCGCAACCGATTTCATTGCGGAAGCGGCAACGAAGGACCGGCCCTTTTTCTTGTACGTCGCGCAGTACGCCCCGCACTGGCCGTTGCATGCCAAGCCCGAAGATATCGCGAAGTATCGCGAGACTTATCGCAAGCTCGGCTGGGACGAAGCGCGGCGACAACGACACGCGCGACTCATCAAGTCCGGCCTCATTGCGGCCGATGCCCAACTCGCACCGCGGGATCGTCGTGCCCCGCCGTGGGACATGGCCCCCAATCAAGATTGGGAGGCGGAACGGATGGCGGTTTTCGCGGCCCAAGTCGATTCGCTCGATCAAAGCGTTGGCAAGATTACGGCGGCGCTTAGTAAAGCGAAGGTTGATGATCGAACCTTGGTGATCTTCCTGTCCGACAACGGCGCGTCCGATACGGGCGGCGGCACGTCGCTCGACAAGCAAGGGCAACCTTGGCGACTCGACGGCACCCTGACACAGGTCGGCAATAAACCGACCATCCAACCCGGCGGGGCCGACACCTTCGTCACCGCGGGACCTGCGTGGTCGAACGTTTCGAACACGCCGTTTCGCGGTCACAAGAACGCGAACTTCGAAGGGGGAATCAGCTCGCCGCTGATCTTGCATTGGCCGGGCAAAATCGCCCAACCCGGCACTATCGCGCATGAGCCCGCACACATCACCGATATCCTGGCGACGTGTCTCGCGACGGCCGGCATTGAGTACCCGCGAGAATATTCCGGTAGGCAGGTGTTGCCTGCGGCGGGTGTGAGTTTGTTGCCGGTGTTGCGTGGCGAATCCCTCCCGGTGCCGCGAACTCTGTTTTGGGCCACGTCAGGTGCTCGCGCGGTGCGGCAAGGAAATTGGAAACTCGTCGCCGGAAAAGAGAGCGATTGGCAACTCTACGATCTCAGCATCGACCGCGCGGAGATGAACGACGTGATCGCCGCGCATCCGGAGCGCGCCGCGGCGATGAGTCAAGCTTTTGACGAGTGGCATAAACCGCAACCGACGCCTTAGTTGATAATCGCGCCGGGTTTCTGGTGTAACTCGCGACGCTGTGTTAATCTCGTCTAATCCCCACTCCCGGACTAGACGGATCACGGAGACTGCATCGCGATGGCTGCCCCGAATCATCATGCCCGCGCCATTCTCGATCGCATTCTGCGGCAACGGACGGCGGCCGAGGCGTTCGCCGACTTCAAGCCGCGGCGAGGGGATGAGGAGCCGCTGCCGCCGCGACTCTCGGGCACCAACGACTACTCGGCAGCCGCAGTCGACGAACGTCGGCAACTGCTGGCCGCGGCAGGAATCTCGACCGCCCAGTTAGCTGGTGAGCAGGACGAAATCGCCCCCAGCGCGCTGGCCGGCAACATCGAGAACTTTATCGGCTTTGCACGTTTGCCGATCGGCGTCATCGGGCCGTTGCGCGTCAACGGCATCTATGCCCACGGCGACTTTTATGTGCCGATGGCGACCAGCGAAGGGGCGCTCGTCGCGTCGTACCATCGCGGAGCCTACCTGATCAGCCAGTGCGGCGGTGCGACGGTCGCTTGCCTCACGGAATCGGTTTCGCGGGCCCCTTGCTTCGTCTTCGATAGTCTCATCGAGTCGGGGCAGTTTCTGGCCTGGGTCTTGCCGCGCTTTGAGCAGTTGCAACAAGTCGTCGCGCAAACGACGCGGCACGGTCGCTTGATCGACCTCAAAGTGAGCGTGCTCGGCAAAGAAGTTTATCTCATTCTCGAATTTCACACCGGCGATGCGGCGGGTCAGAACATGGTCACGCTCTCGACCGATGCGGTCGTTGCGACGATCTTGGCCGAGTGTCCGCAGCAACCGCAGCACTGGTTTCTCGATGGCAATCTTTCGGGCGATAAGAAAGCGACGGCGGCCGCCTTTACGACCGCCCGCGGGAAGAAAGTCGTCGGCGAAGCGGTGATCGATCGCAAAATGGTCCGCCGCTTCTTGCACACCGAGCCGGAGCAGATGGTCCGATACTGGCAAATCTCCGTACTCGGCGGCGTGCAGAGCGGTTCGATCGGCGTCCAAGGACATTACGCGAATGCCGTGGCGGCGCTGTTCATCGCCTGCGGGCAAGATGCGGCCTGCGTGGCCGAGGCGGCCGTCGGCGTGACGCGGATGGACGTCACCGCGGCGGGCGATTTGTATACGTCCGTGAGCATGCCGAACATGATCGTCGGTACGGTCGGCGGCGGCACCCGCTTGCCGACGGCGCAAGAATGCCTGGCGATGGTCGATTGCGTCGGCGACGGCAAGGCGGCGAAGTTCGCGGAGATTTGCTGTGCGACGGTGCTCGCCGGCGAGATCTCGATCATCGGCGCGATGAGCGCCGGCGACTTCGGCCAAGCCCACGCCAAGTACGGCCGTCGCACGCAGAAGCCGGAGGCATAGCTTGCCCGACGAGCCCGTCACGAACGAACAGGCGATCGCCCATCGCGCCGACTTCGGCATCATCCGCTACGCCAATCTGTGGGAGGATGCCGACGTCCTGTGCGCCGCACTGCAACCCGTGCCGGGCAAGCGAATGCTCTCGATCGCCTCGGCCGGCGACAATGCAATTGCGCTGGCCGCGGACGGCGCGGAAGTCGTCGCCGCCGATCTGAGCTTGCCGCAATTGGCATGCGTTGAACTGCGACTCGTCGCGTTGCGGCGTCTCGATTACGACGACGTCCTAGCCTTCTTCGGCATCACGATCGGCGAACCGCAGCGCGACGAACGCCGCGTCGCAACTTATCAACTCCTGCGCGGCGAATTATCCGCGACCGCACGCGAGTTCTGGGACGCGCATACCGACTACCTCGCTCTCGGGTTCATCCACACCGGCAAGTTCGAGTCGTACTTCCGCCTGTTCCGCCGGCGCGTGCTGCCATGGGTGCATCGTCGCGCCACGATCGACGCCTTGTTGCAAGAAAAAAGCCTCGCCGCGCGTCATGAATTCTACGAGCAGCGGTGGAACAACTGGCGGTGGCGGTGGATGTTTCGGATTTTCTTTAGTCGTACGGTCATGGGACGACGGGGCCGCGACCCGGAGTTCTTTCGCTATGTCGAAGGTTCCGTCTCGGACCGCATCCTGGAACGAACGCGTTACGCATTGACGGAATTGCCCACGCATACGAATCCGTACTTGCATTACATCCTCACCGGCAACTACGCTCCGCCGTTTGCGTTGCCCCGCTATCTTCGACCGGAACACTTTGCGGCAGTCCGCGAAGGAACGCGGCGCGTCACGCTGCATCACGGCCCGATCGACGCGGCGGCCGAGTCGCACGCCGGCCCCGGCTGGGACGGGTTCAATCT
>CAMCTH010000335.1 GCA_945877965.1 Planctomicrobium piriforme
GGGGCGAGGCCGACCGCGAGTTGACTGACGATCAGCACGTTGCGATTGCCGCGACGATCGCTCCACGGACCGACGACGGCGCTGAGGCCCGCTTGGCCGAGTCTCATCAGCGTTTGCATCCAGAGCAAATCGCCGACGCGGAGTTTTAAGATTCCTTTGGGATAGATGTTTTGCGGCGTCGCGGTCAGGCCGTTGAAGAAGGCGAACCAACCGACGTACGTCAGCAATCGGCGCGACGATGTTTGCGCGAACGGCGCGGCGAGTTGCGACAAGATCGAAGGGCGAAGGGCCGTTCGCCGCGGGACGTCGGGAAGTTGTGCAAGCGGCAGCATGGCAAGCAGCATCAGGCCGGTGCCGACGCCGGTCAGCCACGCATAGGGCATCAAACGTTGCTGCGTATAGACCTTTTGCAGCCAGTCGGATGCCGCAGCACTGCCGAGCAGCACCGGCACGACGACCGCGAGTTGCAGCATCGTCCGTCGCCCGAAGTAACGGCCCAACAGTCGTCGCGGGATGAGATCGCCGAGCCAGGTCCACAGTGCGACGGTGCCGATCTGTTCGAGCAACTGGCTTGTGCAATAGATCGCCAGCAGCAACGGCAGGCCCGACCGGGGATCGGCGACCGGCAACCCGCGCCAGGCCGAGATCGAAATGCCGGCGAGAACGACGTACGACGCGATGCTCGTCAGCAGACACAAGCGTTTGACACCGCCGAAGAGATCGATCAGCGCGGGAGTAAACAGTCGCAACAGACCGACGAGCGCCGGAGCGGCGAGCAGCCAACTCACCTCACGTCCTTTCGCGCCGTACTCTTGCGCTAGGAACACAATTAATTGCGTGCTCAGCAGGGCATTGCCCGCCGCCCAGACGACCGACGCAAGATAGCTCCAGCGCACGGCGCGGCGCAAAGCCGGTCCGCGGATCGTCCATCGCTCGCGTGGGATCATATTGAATGCAGCTTGCGGTCGAGGCAGCCCATAGCGGCTGTTGGGTCGGGGAACACGTTGAGAAACCAAACGCCGGGAGTTAGTATCGGCCGGAGCATTGTCGAACGACCGACGCTCAGCGTCAAACGCTCGTCGCCTCGCACTTACTCGCTATCCACTCACGCCGCGCGGAGTTTTTCTATGTCGTACCGTTGCTTCGGTCGAATCCTGTTCTCGTTTATGTTGCTCGGGACAAGCTGCCTGTCCGGATCGGCTTTCGCTGAAACACTTCAACTCGGCGACCGCCGCGAGTTGTTCGTCGACAAGCATCAAATCGAGTCGATGAACGGCGTGGAACTGCGGATGCACGAACCGCGCGACGGCGGCGTGGCGCTGAAGTTCGATGCTCCGTGGGAAGGCTCGGCCGCCGCGTATGTGACCGTCTTCAAGGACGGCGACAAGGTGAAGTTGTATTACCGCGGCTGGCCGATCGTCGGCGACGACAACAAGGCGTTCATCGAGAGTGCCTGCTATGCCGAAAGCACCGACGGCGGCCTGACGTTCACCCGGCCGAAGCTCGGCTTGGTCGAATCCAACGGCTCGAAAGAGAACAACATTCTGATGGCGCCGAAGGCCCACAACTTCGCGCCGTTCAAAGACACGCGTCCCGGCGTGCCGGCCGACGAGCAGTACAAGGCGGTGATGAGCACGATCGAACGCGAGAAACGCAATCCGTCGCTCGATGCGTTCACGTCGCCCGACGGCATTCACTGGAAGCGGCTCGGCGACCAGCCGATCCTCACCAAAGAGCCGTACCGCTACGGCTTCGATTCGCAGAACCTGGCATTTTGGGATGAGAATCGGAAGCGGTACGTCTGCTATTACCGCGTCTTCGTCGGCGACATTCGCAGCATCGCGATCGCGACGAGCGACGACTTCCGCACTTGGAGCGGGCCGACGTTGATCGACCTCGGCGACGGCGCGATCGAACAGTTCTACACCAACGCGACGACGACGTACTTTCGGGCCCCGCAGTATTATTTCGCGTTCCCGAAGCGATTCATGAAGGAACGGAAGCTGATTCAAGACAAGCCCGGCATCTCCGACGGCGTGTTTTTGAGCAGTCGCGACGGCGTGAAGTTCGACCGGACTTTCGGCGAAGCGTTCATCCGGCCGGGCCGCGATCAATTCAATTGGGGCGATCGCGGCCAGATGGTCGCTTGGGGAATCGTGCAAACCGCACCCGACGAGATGAGCATTTACTATTCGCAGAACTACCATTTTCCTAACCACCATCTGCGCCGCGGCGTGCTGCGGTTGGACGGCATCGCCAGTGCCCACGCCGGCGGCAAGCCAGGTGAATTGGTGACGAAGCCGTTCACGTTCACTGGCAAGCAGCTGACGTTGAATTACGCAACTAGCGCCGCAGGGAGCGTGCAAATCGAGATCCAAAACGCCGACGGCTCGACGATCCCGGGCTTCACGCTGAGCGACGCCCCTGAAACGTACGGCGACAAGATCGACGCCGCTTACGCCTGGAAGAACGGTACCGACGTCGCGTCGCTCGCCGGCAAGCCGGTGCGGCTACGATTCGTCCTCAAGGACGCGGACGTGTATGCTTATCGCTTCGCCGACTAAGGATCGTTTGGGCTTAAATGCGAGGAAATGCCGGTGTTGCCGAGTTCGCCGCTCAGAACCTTTCGGTTACGGTGGCGACGGTGGGATTGGATATTGGTTGCTTTTGTTGTTGCGTTTGGAGCTTTTTTCGCCGCCCTCGGCGCGGCATTGATCGTGAAGGCGTGGAGCGACGGAGATACGCCGGTAACGTTTCCACTCGCCTTCTTCGGTCCGGCCTGTTTCACTGCATTCGGCGGTTTTATCGTCGTTCATTCCGTCGTCAGCACGATACGCCGCGAACGAATCTTTACGGCGGTCTACACGGACCGGCTCGCCATCTCAACCGCGTGGCGATCGTATGATCTGCCGCTTGGCAGGATCCGTCGCGTTGTGCGCGAGTCCGACTCGGACGGCGGGTACATTGTCTCGATCGAACTCGCGAGTCTCGTTCGCACGCGCGACGTAGCGGTCCAAAGCCTGAACCAATCAGAGCAGGATGAATTCATAGAACTCGTCAACCGGTTGATCGCCGAGCGACCTACGCCGTAGCAAGAACATCGCACGCTCTCGGCTGCGAAATCTGTGAAATCTGCGGATGCCTTCGTCTGTATGATGCGGCGAGCGCAACAAAAAACCCCGGGCCGATTTCGGTCCGGGGTTCTTTGCGTTTTGAATACTGCGAAAAGCCAGGCGATTAACGCTTGCTGAACTGCGTTCCGCGGCGGGCGCCACGGAAGCCGTACTTCTTGCGTTCCTTCATGCGGCTGTCGCGGGTCATCATGCTGGCCTTGCGAAGGACTTCTTCGACCGATGGATCGAAGGCCAACAGAGCGCGGGCAACGCCGAGCTTGCAGGCTCCGCCTTGGCCCGTCGTGCCGCCGCCGCTGCAGGTGATCGTCAGGTCGACGCTCTCGAGCTTGCCGGTGGCGGCGAGCGGTTCGAGGGCGGTCGTGCGATCCTTGCCAATGGCAAAGTATTCGTCGAACGGACGACCGTTGACGACGAAGCGGCCCGAGCCGGCACGCATGCGGACGCGAGCGACCGACGTCTTGCGGCGGCCGGTGCCGACGGACTCGGCGGTTTTCTTTTCAGTGACGGTCGACATAGCTGGTTCCTTCAGACACCGCGAACGAAACTCGCGGCTTTATAGGTGAGACGAGGTTCGGTGTTACTTGATCGCCAGTTCTTTGACAACCGGCTGTTGAGCGGTGTGCGGGTGTTCGCTGCCGACGTAGACCTTGAGCTTCTCAAGCATCCGCACGGCCAGCTTGTTCTTGGGCAACATGCGGCGGACGGCTTCGGTCAGAATCAGCTCAGGCTTGCGCTCGCGACGTTCGCCGGCCGTTTCGCGACGGAGACGCGTGTAGCCGGTGTAGTGTGTGTATTCCTTGTTCTCCCACTTACGGCCCGTCAGCACCAATTGCTCGGCGTTGATGACGACGACGTAATCGCCGGTGTCGACGTGGGGCGTGTAGGTCGGACGATGCTTGCCCATCAGAATCATGGCAATGTCCGAGGCGAGGCGGCCGACCACCTTGTTCGCGCCGTCGACGAGAAACCACTTGTGTTCGATTTCGCCCGGCTTGGCCAGGTACGTTTTGGGATTGGTCTTCATAAAACCTTCTGACGAACTCGCTCGGACGGATGTTTCTGAATGGGAAGAATTCGCCAGTTTACCGGTAGACCCTTGCCGCTTCAAGGGCGGGGGCCTACGCTATTTCTCGACCCGTGGACGCAGCGGCTGCCGGCGGCGATAATCCTCTATCGGCCAACGGCTTAGCGAACTTGCCCCCGTTCGGCAAAAGCGGCGTTTCGGCCCCAATCGCCGTCGCTCCGAACCAAGATGCCGACTAGGGCCCGAGAACAACAGGGAACGGCAACGATGAAAATCGGCTTGGCCCGCGAGACTTTCCCCGGCGAGCACCGCGCCGCCCTCGTTCCGGCCTCGATTCCGCCGCTGGTGAAGGCCGGGCTCGAAATCATCGTTGAAACCGGCGTCGGCAAGGCGGCGGGTTATCTGGACGAAGCGTACCGCGAGAAGGGGGCGACCGTCGCCGATCGAGCCGCGGTCTTTGCGGCCGACGTCGTCGTGCAGGTCCGCGCCTTGGGGGCGAATCTCGAACACGGCATCACCGACCTCGGGCTGATGCGTCGCGGCCAAACCATCATCGGCCTTTGCGATCCGCTCGGCGAACCGGCCGCGGCCCAGCAGATGGCGTCGCAAGGCGTGTCGCTCTTCTCGCTCGAACTCATGCCGCGGATCACTCGCGCGCAGAGTATGGACGTGCTCTCGTCGATGGCGACGGTCGCCGGCTATAAGGCGGTGCTCATCGCCGCCGAGGCGTTGCCCAAAATGTTCCCGATGATGATGACTGCCGCGGGGACGATTTCGCCGGCGAAGGTCTTCGTCGTCGGAGCCGGCGTCGCGGGACTGCAAGCGATCGCTTCGGCGCGAAGACTCGGCGCGATCGTCGAAGCGTACGATGTCCGCCCCGTCGTGAAGGAACAGGTCGAAAGCCTCGGGGCGAAGTTCGTCGAACTGCCGATCGACACCGCAGGGGCGCAAGACAAAGGGGGTTACGCGAAGCAACTCGATGAAGAGACGCTCCGCAAGCAACGCGAGTTGATGCTCAAGACCGTCGCTGCGAACGATGTGGTCATCACCACCGCGCTGATTCCCGGCCGGCCGGCCCCGACGCTCATCACGGCCGACATGGTCCGCGCAATGGCGCCGGGTTCCGTGATCGTCGATCTGGCGGCCGAGCGGGGCGGCAACTGCGAACTGACGCACCCAGGCCGAACGATCGTCGACGGCGGCGTCACGATCCTCGGCCCCACGAACTTGCCGGCGACCGTGCCGTTCCACGCGAGCCAGATGTTCGCCAAGAACGTAACGACGTTCCTGCTGCACTTGGTGAAGAACGGCAAACTCGAAATCAACGTCGGCGACGAAATCACTCGCGACACGCTGATCACGCACGACGGCGAAGTCGTGCATACCCGCATCCGTGATCTGCTCCACCAACCAAGTTGAGACGGCGAAGGACCTATCGATGCCCAGCCTGCTTTGCAATCTCACGCTCTTCGCCGAATCGCTTCCCAGCGACGGCGGCGGCTTCGACAAATTCATTCGCCTGCTCACCGTCTTCTTGCTGGCGATGTGGGTCGGCTTCGAAGTCATCACCAAAGTACCG
>CAMCTH010000336.1 GCA_945877965.1 Planctomicrobium piriforme
TGGCGTCGTTCAGTTTTCCCAATTCCTTGGCGACGCTCCCGAGGTTGTTGATGGCGAACGCAACGTGCGGATGCTCCGGTCCGAGCGCGGCACGGAGGAGGTCGCGACAGCGGATGAACATTTCCTCGGCTTGCGCGGGCCCGCCGAGACGCTGCCGCGAGTTGCCCAGTTCCATCATCGCATCGGCCTGGAGTGTGCGATTCTCGGGGTACTTGATCGCCAGCAAGTCCAGTACGGCGGTCATATCGCGCTCGACTTCGACGAAGTCGCCGGCCGCAATCTGTACGATGGCACGTCGGATGCGGCCCCGCACGGTTTCCAAGTCCGCTTCGCCGCGAAGGGCGACGAGCGCGGCGACCGCTTGCTCGGCCGACTGCTTGGCTTCGTCCAGGCGGTCTCGGCCCATGAGTGTGAGCGCGAGGCGACTTTGGACCCGAGCTAGCGCGAGCTCTTTATCTGTGGTTCGTTTTTCGTACCACCGCTTGGCTTCTGCGAAGTGCGATGCGGACTTGGGAAATTCGCGGACCAGTTCGTAGTAAGCGCCAAGCTCTTCGTGGATTTCGCCGGCGTCGATGGCGGATGCAGCGGCGATCGAGAGGCATTGCTTGAGCGTGGCTTCGGCGTCCCGATAGCGGCCGAGTTGCGATTGCAGCGCGCCGAGTTCGACGAGGACCCGCGCAGTGAAGGCGTGCTTATCGCCGTAGAGACGGAGGATCTCGTCGCGCGATTTCTCGGCGCTCGCGACGGCCTCAAGCGGTTTGTCGGCCGACAGGGCCGACTTCCACGCTTGATAGTGCGTTCGAAAAGCCGCTAGGTCGGCGTCGGTCGGTTCGGCCGCCGCGCACGTAGCCGCGCTCAACAGAAAAACACCGACTAAATATTCGACGCATGCCCGCCTCGTGCCTGCCATTTCAGCCGCCTTTGGAATCGAACAATACATCAGAAGTAATTGCCGTAACTTTATCTCTGCATTAGCCCGGGGTCAACGCAGTTTGCCGGCGAAACGGCAGATGTAGCGAGACTCGTCGGAACCGACGTGTCGAGCGTCAAACGTTGGAAGCAGGTTTGGAAGGCGGACAACGTGTTTCCCTGCTCGACCACGGCGCTGGGGTTGTTGTGCAGGATCATGTTCATGCGGGCCAGACCGCTGGTGTCGTGAATCCTCTTAGCCAAAGGCCCACAATTTGCGCCTCTTGCTCGCCCCAGGGGCAATACCGTCGATTTTGAAGCAGCAAATCCAAGGGGCGCAAGTTTCCAGCAGCGTTGGCGTGCAAAAAACAAATACTTGCCGATACGAAAGCATTCGATATAACAAGAAGCATGAGCTACGAAAACGTGACAACCCGATTAAGAAGCGCCATCGAATCATCAGGTCGATCGCGGTATGCACTTTCCAAAGAGTCCGGCGTCTCCGAATCAACGCTCTGTAAATTCATGGCAGGGGCAAACTTGCGATTGGACTCCGTCGATCGACTCTGTGAGGTTTTAGGACTCGAATTGACCGCGAAGCGAAATAAGGCCAAGGGGTAGCAAATGGCATCGGTATTCAAACGAGGCGGGAAGCAAAACCGCGGCGGTCAGTGGTATGCCGCCTGGAACGACTGCAACGGCCGACGTCGCACGCGCTGCACGAAAACGACCGACAAGGCTACCGCAGAACGGATCGCCGCCAAGCTGGAAGCCGACGCCGCTCTGCGCCGCGATGGAGTAATCGACCCGGCTCTCGATGCGATTACGCGTGAATCGCAACGGTCGATCGCCGATCATGTGACCGACTATGAATCTAAGCTGCGAGCCGGGCATTGCACCGAGGAACACGTCGAACGGACTGCGGGCATCATCCGCCAGTTTGCAGCATCGAGCGAGTTACGAAGCGCGGCCGCGATTACCGCCGACTACGCGAACCGCTACGCCGCCAAGCTGAAAGACGACGGACTAGCGGCCCGCACGATTCAAGCCCACCTGACGGCGCTGAAGTCGTTCACCCGCTGGCTGGCCGATCATCACAAGTTGCCCCGCGACCCGCTGTCGTCGGTTCGCAAGCCGAACCCTGAGACAGATCGCCGCCGGCATCGTCGCGTTCTGCTACGGGACGAATGGAGCCGATTGGAAGCGGCAACGATCGGCGGGCCCGAGCGGTTCGAAATGGCGGGAGCCGAACGACGGTTGCTCTATCTAACGGCGCTGCAAACCGGATTGCGGAGCGGTGAACTGCGAATCCTTTCCCGCGGCAATCTGTTCCTCGATGCCGCCCCGCCCTACGTCTACTGCGAGGCCGGAACGACCAAGAATCGCCAGCAAGCCCGCTTGTTCATCGACGTTGAACTCGCCGCGGACCTGCGAGCCCATGCCGTCGTGAAGTCGCCGAGCGCCCCGTTGTTCGCCATGCCGCACAAGACCGAAGTCGCGGAGATGCTACGCGAGGACTTGGCCGAGGCCCGCCGCTTGTGGCTGCGGGAAGCGATCGACGACGCCGACGACTACGCCCAACGCCTCAAGAGCGATTTTCTGGCGGCCGACAATCACGACGGCGGTTCACTCGACTTTCACGCCCTGCGTCATACATGCGGCGCGTGGCTGGCCCTGGCAGGCGTACAACCCAAGGTCGTGCAAACGATCATGCGGCACGGTTCGATCGTCCTGACCCTCGATACCTACGGCCATCTGTTCCCCGGGCAAGAGGCCGACGGAGCCGCCCGGCTGCACGCCATGCTCCGACCCGACCCCCTGCCCCTGCGAGCAACCGGGACCGACGAGGCCACTGCCAGAATCTTGCCAATAAGCGCGCAGCGCCAGGCGCAGCGCGGAGGACGCGATTCCCTGCCGGGCCGTGCGAAGCCGAACGACGAAGCCGATCCGACTTACGCGCAAAAGAAAACCCGCAACGCTAATGAGCGTGCGGGCTTATGCGAAAGCCTGCGACCCGAAACGGCCGCAAACAAAAGCGAGGACGACGGGACTCGAACCCGCAACCACCGGATCGACAGTCCGGTACTCTAACCAATTGAGCTACGTCCCCAGTCATTGGGAAGTTTCACATTATAGCCGGAGTCGTGCGGGTCGCAAGACCGTCGATTCTGGACGATCTCACCCCGGCGTAGGCCGAATTTTCGGCATCTTCGTCATCACCGGTCCGAGCCGGAACTTTCGCTCCCGTCGTCCCGCTGGTGTGCGGTCTATGACCTACATTTAGACAGCGAACCCGTTCCTTCCGTCCGACTCGAATCAGCGGCCATTCCTATGGGATACCTCGGCGACGTTTGGTCCATCGTCATGCGATGGTTTATGAGCCTCAACACCGGCGAATGGTTCTACGTCCTGCTCAGCACCGTCGCTGCCGGCGCTTTTTGCATGCGCGGCTTCGGCTCGCGCAATGGTTACTAAACGCCCTCGTCGGACGAACCTCGGCCCCGCTCGTCGGCCGACGACGGCCGCCGCTCATCGATTTCAACACCTTGCTCCGCAGCGATACGGCACGAAATAAATCCCCATGGCATTCGACATCATGCAATTCGGCATACCGGGCCCGGTCGCGTTAGCGATCGTCGCATTGCTCGGTTACATCGTCGGCAGCTTCCGACGCAAGCCCGTTACGACCACCGATCAACAAGTTCGTCGCGAGATCAAGCGCGCCCACGGCGTCGCCCATAATCTCGAAACAATCGCAACCTCGATTCGCAAGGACCTGGCCCGACATCGTGCCAGCCTCGATCGTTTCAAAGCGCGAGTCGACGAACTCCGCGAGACGCCGAGTCAAGAAGGTTGGCTCAAGCTGTGCGCCGAAGCCGAAGACATGCTCGGCCCGACGATGCACTTAGCCGCGCAGTTGGCGTTCTCCTACGATCAGATTCGTCGGCAAACGAACCATCTGATGACGTTCACTGACGCGCGGACCGATCCGCTCACCGGCGTCTGCAATCGTCGCGCAATGGACGACACGTTGAAATCGCTCGTGGCGATGAAGAACCGCTACGATCTCGGCTTCTCGATCGCAATGTTCGACATCGATCACTTCAAGCACATTAACGACGAGCTAGGGCACTTGGCCGGCGACGGCGTGTTGAAGAGCTTTGCCAAACTGCTCGACGAGGCGGCCCGCGAGACCGACGTCGTCACCCGCTTCGGCGGCGAGGAGTTCGTCGTCATCATGCCGCAAACCGATCTCCGCGGGGCGTGCGTCTTCGCGGAACGGATTCGGATGCAGATCGAATCGTCGCTCTCGCTCACTGTCAGCGGCGGCGTCACGCCCGCCATCGGCGAACACGAAACGCCGGAGACGATTCTGGAGCGAGCCGACGCCGCGTTGTACGCTGCCAAACAGGCGGGGCGCAATCGGACCTTCATGCACGACGGCCGCAACATCGAACTGAATACGGCCACGCCGCGACCGCACGACATGACGCTGCCGATCGTCGTACGCAACGACATTGCGGGCGAAACGCCGTCGACCGCTCCGGTCGATTCCACGGTTGAATCGGCCGCCGGTTAACGACGTTGACGGCATCGGGCTGAATCGCGAGATTGACGATCGCAGCCTTTCGTTTTCGCAAGGAGATTCGTTCGATGCCGACTCTCGATTACGGCGCCCTGTTGCAAACGGCGATCGAAGAAGCACGACAAGGCTTGTCCGAAGGGGGCGTGCCGATCGGGGCGGCCCTGTTCGACGCCGACGGTCGCTTGCTAGGGCGCGGCCACAATCGCCGCGTGCAAGAAGGCGATCCTTCCGTCCACGGCGAGACCGACGCCTTTCGCAAAGCGGGCCGGCAGCGATCGTATCGCCGCACCATCATGGTGACGACGCTCGCTCCGTGCTGGTACTGCAGCGGTCTTGTGCGGCAATTTCGGATTGGCACGGTCGTCGTCGGCGAGAGCGTAAACTTCGTCGGCGGACTCGATTGGCTCCGCGAGCACGGCGTGCAGGTGATCGATTTGAAAGACCCGACGTGAATCAAGCTGCTCGCCGACTTCATCGCCGCAAAGCCCGAGGTCTGGAACGAAGACATCGGCGAAGAGTAACGAACACGACACGTCCGTCGGCCAAGTCACGTCACCGCGCGCCCGGCACGTCGCAACTCGGCCAGTTCGGCAACAACGTGCGTCGCCGTCGTCCGCCACCAGCGCTTCCACTCGCAGCCGGCGGTCGCATCGTAGCGTCGCAAGTAGGCGCGCAAGAAGCGCAGACGATCGGTCCGCGAAATCCACGGGTGCATTTCGACGCTCAACGCCAGACGAGCCAGATTCTTACAGCAAAGTTCACGATCGGGCCGCGAGCCATGCCGCAAGCCATCGAGATCGATCAAGAACCCCTCGACGCCGTCGGGCAATTCGCGGACCAGCAGATTATTTGCCTTTAGGTCGCGATGCGTGAAGCGCTGATCGTGCAGTCGGCCGACGATTTTTCCGATCGCGACGGCGGTCTGGCGAAGTCGATGACGACGTTCGTCCGAGTTTCTGCCCGCGAGATCCCAAGCGTAGAGATGCAAATCCTGTGCGTCGGCCAACCATTCGGTGATCAGATAGCCGTCACCTCGCGCGGCATGCATCGGCTCATAGGCCGCCAAGGGTCGGGTCGTCGGCACGCCGCGGGCCAGCAACGCGTGGCCGCGAAACCAAGCATCCCAGGCGCGATGGCGTCGGAACATCCCGGCCATCCGCTTCCAAATCGACTTCGGCCGGAGCCGTTTGATCGCGACGCGGAGCG